>JAKZXP010000322.1:0-4026 GCA_047514915.1 Terriglobia bacterium | reverse complement strand
GTCCTTGGCCTTCAACTCATTCAGGCGGAGATTGTAGTGCTCACACACACTCCGCTGAATCAACTCGATCGTTACCTGCTTGCCTTGAGTTTCCACCAGGTCTTTCAGAATTTGGTGAGCCATTGACTCGGTGACGTCCTCCCCGGTGAGGGAGGCATAGGCCATCAGACGGATGAGCGAACCCTCTAGCTCCCGGATGTTAGACTTCACGTGCATGGCGACAAACAGAGCGACCTTTTCTGGTAGCAAGAACGCCTCTGCTTCCGCCTTCTTCATGAGGATGGCCAGCCGTGTCTCCAGGTCGGGGGGCTGGATGTCGGCGATCAGCCCGCACCCAAAGCGGGAACGCAGCCGCTCCTCAACCCGGGGGATGTCCTTGGGGGGCCGGTCGCTGGAGATCACGATCTGCTTTTGGCGCTCGTAAAGCGTGTTGAAGGTGTGGACGAACTCCTCCTGAGTCCCCTCTTTCCCGCTAAGGAACTGCACGTCATCCACCAGCAGCGTGTCAATGTGCCGGAAGCGCTCGTGGAAGGTGACCATCCGGTCATTCTTCAGCGACTGTACCATCTCGTTGGTAAACCGCTCTGCGGAAACGTACACCACCCGCCAATGTGGAAAGCGCTGGCGCAGTTCTTGCCCGATGGCATGCATCAAATGGGTCTTGCCCAGTCCCACACCGCCGTACAGGAAGAGCGGATTGTAGGAGCAGCCGGGGTCGTGAGCGACACGCGAGGCGGCAGCGTGTGCGAACTGGTTTGAGGCGCCCACCACGAACGTGGAGAAGCTGTACCTGGGGTTTAGCGGAGAGGAGAACCAGCTTTCGTCTGCGCTTGCGGTGAGTCGGCGTGGTGGTGCGGTCCACTGCTCCTCCCGCGCGCTCTCGGGAGCAAACTCCACGCGGTGGACCGGCAGGCCTAGCGTCCGGATCGCTTCCTCGATGCAGTTGCGGTAGTGGGCTTCAATCCAGTCCTTGAAGGTGTGGTTGGGGACACGGACGTAGAGCGTGACGTCCCGAATCAGGCTAGCTCGGGCAGGCTGCAACCAGGTTGCGAAGTTCTGCGGGTCCACCGTCTCCTTCACCAGCCGAAGGATCTGCTGCCAGGCATCGTTGGCTGCGCTCGAGGGCAAGCCGGTAGAGCCGGGCGATGGGACACTGGCCATGGTGTTTTCTTCCGCCTTCGGTGAAGTAGATTGAGAGGCGGTCGAACATAACATAACGGGTCGGCTTGAAACAAACTCAAAATCTGCTTTGTTTCTTGCCGCTTAGCAGTAAACTCGGGGTCGTCGTCCTTGACCTTTTCGACATCCGTTCTTACAATTGTTCTTTTGCGGCGGGTGGTGCTTTCCATCTCAGGAGTCTAAACGTTCATGCCCAAACGAACCTTCCAGCCCAACACGCGTCGGCGCGCCAAGACGCACGGATTCCGGTCGCGGATGAAGACCAAAGGTGGCCGTAGAACCCTGGCCGCAAGACGGAGGAAAGGCCGCAGCCGGCTCGCCGTCTGATCCCTCAGAGGTGATGGTGCCGCCTGCTGGCAGCATGGGAAGCTCTCGCAGGTGGCCGCGCACAGCGCGGTTGCGGAAACGCAGCGAGTTTGATCAGATATATTCGGCAGGCCGAAGGTACAGTTTCCCACTCTTCTCAGCGTTCCTGCTTCAGACCGGGTCGGCTACCAGCAAGGTAGGCTTCACCGTCGGGCGCGGGCTGGGCAGAGCAGCACGGCGCAATCGGATCAAGCGCCGGATGCGGGAGGCGGTCCGCCTGCACCTGCGAGAGATTGGTCCAGGATGGAACGTTGTTTTCCATCCCCGCCGAAGCGTTTTTGACGTGGAGTTTTCCCGACTGGAGAAGGAAGTGTCGCGCCTATTCGAGTCCGTGTCGGGCAGGGGAGGCAGGCCCTAATGGGTCGCGCGTTGCTGCTGGCGCTGCTGCATTTTTACAAAAGCGTGATTTCGCCGGTGTTGCCTTCTGCGTGCAAGTTCTACCCGACCTGCTCGGAATACGCCATCCAGGCCGTTGGCCGCTACGGCACCGCGAGGGGCAGTTGGATGTCAGCCCGGCGGCTGTGGCGATGCCGCCCGTTTCATCCCGGTGGCTGTGACCCGGTCGAATAGGCTCCTGGGCGCTAGGCCGCGGCTGTGGATAGCCTGTTGTGGATAGCCGGCTGTAGATAGGAAGATACGGATAGGAATCTGATGCCAAGTTCGAACGGCGACTCGTCGATGCAGTTGCGTGTATTGCTGGCGTTCGCGCTCTCTGCAGTGGTGTTGCTGTTGTTAGCCCCGAATCCGCCGGCGACACGGCCGCCGACGCCAGCTCCAGCCGAGCGCGCGGCCCCTCCTTCTGAATCGGCTGCTGGAGCTGCTGAACAGGCGGCGCCAATTTCTGAACTGGCTTCTGAACCGGGGGCACCGCCGGCCTCCGCCCCGGTCGGTTCCCTGAGGCAGGCTTCGGAGGAGAAGAAATTCGTGGTGGAGGACGACCTGTACCGAGTCGAACTCTCCAACCGCGGCGCCGTAGTCAAGAGTTGGAAGCTAAAGCGCTACCAGGACGGCAAGGGGCGTTCGCTGGAACTGGTGAACCAACCGGCCGCGGCCGCGTTGGGTTATCCCTTCATCGTCTGGACAGAGCAAGAGCAGGAAGGGCTGCGCCAGCAGCTGAATGACGGGCTGTTTGAGATAAAAGCGAGTGGCAGACGCCCGCCCGTCACGGTCACCTTCGAGTACAGCGACGGCACCGTTTCCGCCCGCAAGCAGTTCCGCTTCCGCCGCAACAGCTATGTGGTGGAGGTGACTTCGCAGGTCCATCAAAATGGAAACCCGGTGGAACACGAGCTGGCCTGGCGCGGCAGCTTTGGCGACCATACGGTGCCGGACGGCCATCTAAGTACCGGAGTGATCAGCGCTCGGCCCAGCGAATTGCAGCGACAGCCCTACGCGGAAATCAAGGATCCGGAAAGCAAGTCCAGCGGCGGCCCTTGGCTCTACGCCGGGATCGAAGACCGATTTTTCGCAGCGGTGTTCATGCCGTCGTCGGAAGGGAACGAGGGTGCCACGATCACTCGTCTGCGAACCTTCCGCTCGGAGTACCAGCCGGAAGGGGTAGAGGCCGCCACGGGGCTGCTCGGGGTCAGCGTCGGCGGCTCGGCCCAGAACAAGATGCGCGCGTTCGTGGGGCCCAAGTCTGTGGAGGTGCTGCAGGAAGTCTTTCCCGAACCGGGCGCCCAGCAGAGGCAAAGCCGCGGCGAGCCGGTCATGTCCCTGGTGGAACTGGTGGATTACGGCTGGTTCGCTTTTATTGCCAAGCCGATGTTGCTGGCCCTGAAGTGGATTTACAGCCATGTAGTTACCAATTATGGCTGGGCCATCGTCCTGCTCACCATCGCGATCAACTTCGTGCTGTTTCCGCTCAAGCTGAAAAGCATGAAGTCGGCGCTGAAGATGCAAAAGATCGCTCCGCAGGTGAAGGCCGTCCAGGAGAAATACAAGAAGCTGAAGTTCAACGATCCCAAGAAGCAGGAAATGAACAAGGAAGTCATGGATCTGTACCGGAAGCATGGGGTCAACCCCATCGGTGGCTGCTTCCCGATGCTGCTCCAGCTTCCCTTCTTCTTAGGCTTCTATAACGTCCTGATCGTCTCCATCGAGATGCGTCATGCCCACTGGCTCTGGATCCCGGACCTTTCGGCCAAGGACCCCACTTACGTGCTGCCGATCGTGATGACAGCGACCATGTTTGCCTTGCAGAAGATGACGCCGATGACGACCGCCGACCCGATGCAACGGAAGATGTTCACCCTGATGCCGCTGTTCTTCGGCGTGATGTTTCTCAGCTTCTCCAGCGGCCTGGTGCTCTACTGGCTGGTGGGCAATGTGGTCGGCATAGGACAGCAGTGGTACATCAACCGGACAGGGTTGCAGGCGGAGGGCGGGCGCAAACCGGCGGCGACACGCACTGTCAAGGCCAGGTAGAAACAGCCGTGAGCGAGTTCCAGTTCCAGCCGGAGGAAATCGCGGATCGAGTCC
>JAKZXP010000321.1:0-3453 GCA_047514915.1 Terriglobia bacterium | reverse complement strand
CAGGTCTTTGGGCTGCACTCCGGCTTTGCCGGCAGCCATCTTGACCGCTTTCAGAACAGCGAAGTCGCCGCAACCGGGACACCAGTCCGGCTCCACCGCACCAGCATAAGTTTGAATGGGCAGTTCCAGGATTGTGGCCATGCTTTTACTTCGCCTCCAAGATTTAGTCGGCGGCCGCCGCCGAGACGGCCTGATAGGAATACGTGGCCCCGCTTTCCACGCCAATTGCCAGCTCACCGCGCCGGTGGCCCTCGCTGCGGCTCACCAGCTCCACACGCCAGACCGGCTCCTGGCGCCCGTTGGCTCCCGCGCGGACGATGCCGCCCGGGCGTACGTTGGCGCTGAGGTGAGTGCGGATGTAGTGATAGGCGATCTCGCGCGCATCTTCCTCGCTGACGCTCAGGTCCAGCGGCTTGCCGGCCAGGATGCGCTGGACCTCGCGAGCCACGAACAGAGGCTCGAAGGGCTCGCCATCGTACCTACGGATAACGTCGCGCACGCCGTAACCGGTCTCGGCGCGCAAGTGCCTGGCGAACTGACCGGTGAAGCTTACCTCTACCACGATGGCGCACCGCGCCGGCTGGAGAATCTCCAGAACCTCCCGGCTGTGGAACGGGTGGATATACTTGATCGACAGGTGGCTGGCGCGAATGCCCGCCTCGGCCAACAACGGAATTGCATCCCGGACCACACCCTCGCTCGAACCCCAGGTGATCAGCATGACGTCGGCATCGGCGGGACCTTCCAGTTTCGGCACGGGCAGGTCCCTAGCCACCGCCTCCATCTTCTTCATCCGACGCTCCATCACCTTGCGGCGCAGCGGGGCGTTGGTGAACTCGTCGCTGATCAGAATGCCTTCCTCATCATGGTCGTCGGTGCCCGCCACGTGTACGGTGTTGTCGGTTCCCGGCAACGCGCGGGGCGCGACCCCCTCGGGCACGTTCAGGGCGAAGCGCTTGTACTTGCCGTTCTCAGCCGGCCAGTCGGTCACCAGCGCACCACGCTCAATGGGCACGTCGGACCGCATCGCGTCAGGCTCGATGGTCTCCGGGTGCTCGCTGAGCAGCAGGTCGGAGATGATGGTCACCGGCAGCTGGTACTTTTCAGCCAGATTGAATGCCTCCACAGCGGTGTAGAAACAATCGGTGGTGTTGGTGGGGGCGATGATGACCCGCGGGTAATCGCCTTGGGAAGCGCCGAACACCTGGTTCAGGTCCGCCTGCTCAGTCTTGGTGGGAATCCCGGTCGAGGGCCCGCCCCGCTGCACCTCGACGATCACCACCGGCGCCTCGAGCATGCCCGCCATCCCGATGCCCTCGGTCATCAACGCGAAGCCGCCGCCGGAGGTGGCGCACATGGCCCGGACACCGGCGTAGCCGGCCCCCACCGCCATATTCACCACGGCCAGCTCATCCTCGCACTGCTTGACCAAGATCCCGCAGCGGTCGGCGTGCGCCGCCATCCAGTGCAGGATGGAGGAAGCCGGCGTCATCGGGTAGGCCGAATAAAACTTGCAGCCAGCGGTGGCCGCGCCCAGAGCCAGCGCCTCGTTGCCGGTGATGAAGGGCCGTCGCACACGACTGAAGTTCCAGGTGTAGCCCAGCGGGACAAACCGCTCACGCGCATAATCGTAGCCGCCGCGCGCCAGCTTCACGTTCAGCTCGACCACCGCCGCGCCCTTGTGCTGGAAGGTGTCGTCGAGCACCTCCGCCAGAGTCTCAAACTCCAGCCCAATCAGGAAAAGCAAGGCGCCCAGCGCCACCGTGTTCTGCATCACCGGCTGCAGCTTGCCCAGGGAGCGGGACAGCTCCCCAACCGGGATGGGCACCGGCAGCACTTGGTCGGCGAGCAGCTGGGCATCGCAGTGCAGCTTGTCGGAGTTGAACAGCACGGCGCCGCCGGGATTCACTTCGGGGGCGTGGCGCTCGATGGTGTCCTGGTTCAGAGCAATCAGGGCGTTCAAATGGTCGCCGTGCGAATCCAGCTTCTGTTCCCCCATCCGCACCCGCAGCCAGATGTGGCCCCCGCGGATAACGGACTGGTAGGAGTTGTATGCGTAGAGGTACAGACCCAAGCGCGAAGCGGTCTTGGCCAGAGAATCGCCTGATTTGTCCAGTCCGTCCCCGGCTGCTCCGCCAATCCCGATAGTAACTTCGCGAGACATACACCCCCTTCGCAACCTCTGCTGCGGCAGGTTACAATTCCCGCCGGCCCTCGAGCGCCTTCGACATGGTGACTTCGTCGGCGTATTCGAGGTCGCTGCCGACCGGAACGCCCATGGCGATCCGGGTGACCTTCACCCCCAGGGGCTTCAACAGCTTGGAAAGATAAACCGCAGTTGCTTCGCCCTCAACGTTGGGGTTGGTCGCGACTATGACCTCTTGAATCTTACCCGCTTTTAGCCTCTCTATCAAACCCTTTATCCGTAACTGATCCGGGCCAACGCCGGAGAGCGGCGAAAGCGCTCCCAACAGTACGTGGTAGTAGCCGTTGTACTCTCGGGTCCTCTCCACGGCCACAATGTCGTTGGGCTGCTGGACCACGCACATCAGGTGGGGGTCGCGGCTCGGGTTGGCGCAATAGCTACACGGGTCTACATCGGTAATGTTGTTACAGATCGAGCAATACCCCACCTTCTCCTTGACGTCCAGCACAGCGTCGGCCAGCGCCCGCGCCTCTTCCTTGGACCAGGAATGCAAAAAGTGAAAGGCCATGCGCTCGGCCGACTTCTGTCCGACCCCGGGCAGGCGCTTCAGCTGCTGGATCAGCCGAACGATGGGTTCAGCGTAGTCAGGCATCAGAACATCCCGGGAAGCCCCAGACCGCCCGCCAGCGCGCCCATCTTGGATTGCAGTTCCGCGTCCACCTTGCGGGTGCACTCGTTGACGGCGGCCAGCACCAGGTCCTGCAGCATCTCCACATCGGCATCTTTTACGGCTTCGGGATCAATTTTCAGTTCCAGCAGGTGCTTGTGGCCATTCATCTTCACTTGCACCATGCCGCCGCCGGAGGTGGCCTCCACCCGCAGCTCCTCCAGTTGTTTTTGCATCTGTTCCTGGACCTTGCGGACTTGACTCATCATCTGCTGCAGGTTGGGCATGGAGGCTCCTTATTCTGGCGTCCTGAACTCTTCGACTTGCAAGATATCGGCTGCGAACAGGC
Source organism: Terriglobia bacterium (assembly GCA_047514915.1). GTDB lineage: Bacteria > Acidobacteriota > Terriglobia > JAJPHL01 > JAPKYU01 > CBDBKE01. Next base: position 291 of record JAKZXP010000321.1, on the reverse strand, counting down.
GAATGAACTCGGCCACCTGGGGATCCTGGCGGATGCGCTCGGAGGGGATGGAGGCGACCGAGAGTTTCTCGCTTTCGACGTCGTCGCGGGCGGTTCCGCTGTGGGCGGGCGCGGGCACCTCGTCCTCCAGCGCCACTCGAAAGGTCACCGGCCGGCCCAGCAGCTCGCTGCAGAGCTGGCGCACCAGCACTTCGTCCTGCCGGCTGATGACGTGGCGAGCTCCGTTTTCGCGAGAGAAGCAGGCCAGCACCTCCTGCTCGTTGACCCGCCAACCGCTGGCCTGCTCCAGAT
>JAKZXP010000320.1:0-11246 GCA_047514915.1 Terriglobia bacterium | reverse complement strand
GGAGCGAATTTCCTCTTTCCTTGGGGAATTCTCAATCGCCCCCTGGCTCAGGGCAGCGGTGACCTGCTCCAGAGTAACCGGCTCCTCGGCCGCGTAAATGATCGCTTCAATCACAGGCTTCCAATCCATACGCTAGTCTTGCGGTTTGGCCGCCTGTGAGTGCGAGGGGGAACTACCCTGAGGCAAATCCTCTCCCTCCAGAACTGGCTTCCCCAGCAACCGTTCCACCGGCTCGGCCGAATAGAGGCGAGCGAAGTCGCGATGGCGGCGCAGGAGAATCTCGCCAAAGGCTTCTTTCTGGCGCAGGACAATGGCCTGAAGGCGCACCATCTCCAGGATGGCCAGGAACAAAGTAATCAGCGCACGGCGCGCAGGGAACAGGTCAAACAACTCGCCCAGCGCCAGCGAACCGCGGGCTTGAGCCAGGCGGTCGCGCAGCCATTGGATCATCTGGGCAAGGGTGACTTCTTCCGGCTCGATGTCCAGCCGGGGCCGGGTGCGCGCCCGCTCCAGCACCTGCTGGAAGGTCTTCACCAGATCGAACAGGTTTACCGCCAAGCCCGGCTCCTCGGAATCGTCAGCGAACGCCTTCAGTGCCGGGTTGGACCAGGCTGCCGCCTCCAGCATCTGCCTTTCGTGCAGCATCTGCGCCGCTTGCTTGAACTTCTCATATTCCAGCAGCTGGTCCACCAGCTCCTGGCGCGGATCCTCCTGCTGCTCGGGCGGCAAGGTCGGGTCGGGCGGCAACAGCATTCTGGATTTGATGTGGATGAGCGTGGCCGCCATGTAGATGAACTCACCGGCCACGTCAATGTCCAGCTCCTGGAGTCGGTGGATGTAGTCCAGATATTGGGCGGTGATCTGGGCGATCGGGATGTCGCAGATGTCCAGCTCCTGCTTTCGGATCAGGTCCAACAGCAGGTCGAGAGGCCCTTCGTAGGTTTGCAGAGTGATGTTGAGGGATGACTCCACACCCGCATTCTAGCACGATGGGGCAGAATTGCTGTCCGCCGGCAAGAAGGACCGGAGGGCGATACGCCGCTTGCATTGCCCGCTCTGCTTGCTATTCTTCTTCACGACGAGCTGCTTTCGGTGCTCGCGCGATTATGTCCACACAACGCGTTGTCTCTCTGATTGCCAGCAGCACGGAAATTGTTTGTGCGCTCGGCTTCCAGCACCGGCTGGTGGGGCGCTCACACGAGTGCGACTTCCCTCCCTCAGTCGAGCAGCTGCCAGTCTGTACCGCACCGAAGCTCAACCCTCAGGCTTCCAGCCAGGCAATTGACCAGCAGGTAAAACGCATCTTGCAAGATGGATTGTCGGTGTATCGGGTGGACGCCGACCTGCTGAAGCAGCTTCAGCCCGACCTGATCATCACCCAAAGCCAATGCGAAGTCTGCGCCGTTAGCCTGCGGGACGTAGAGCAGGCGCTGTGCGAGTGGCTGGATTCCGGCCCGCAGCAGGGCCCGCTCCCACGGTTGGTCTCACTGGAGCCGAACGCGCTGACCGACCTGTGGGCCGACGTGCAGCGCGTGGCGGAGGCGTTGGGTGCACCGGCGAGCGGGGCAGAGTTGGCCGACCGACTTCAGCAGCGGATGGCGGCGATCGCCGAGAAGGCGCGCACGCTGGCCGCGCGACCTACGGTGGCCTGCATCGAGTGAATCGAGCCACTGATGGCCGCCGGCAACTGGATGCCCGAGTTGGTCCAGATGGCCGGCGGCGTCAACCTGTTCGGCGAGGCCGGCAAACATTCCCCCTGGATGAGCTGGGAGCAGTTGCGGGAAGCAGACCCCGAGGTAATTGTCGTTCTGCCCTGCGGCTTTGACATCCAGCGGTCGCGGCAGGAGATGCCCGCGCTGACCGGGAAGCCGGGTTGGGGGCAGTTGCAGGCGGCACGCAACCGGCGGCTCTACCTGACTGACGGCAACCAGTATTTCAACCGCCCCGGCCCTCGCCTGGCCGAATCCCTGGAGATCTTGGCAGAGGTGCTGCACCCAGCGGGCTTCGATTTCGACCATCAGGGCTCCGGCTGGCAAGCGTTGTAACTGCCTTCTGCTTGCCGACTACTCGACGGCGATGGTGACCTCGGCGCTGCCCGGGACGTTGTTGATGATGATTTCAACCGATTGCGTACCCGAAGGGACACCCGCAGGCACCTGCACGTTCATCTGGTAGAGTCCCACGAATCCCGGAGCAAGGCCGGAGAAGGTCACGGCGGCGGCTATGCCGGCAATGTTCACCAGCGGTCTACTGATCGTCTCCGCCAGCGGTGGAATGTTGGGGGCAACCTCGCCTGACTGGACTTCGGGCTGCACCGGACCAAGCCCCGTGCAAAAGATCAGCAGAAACTCGCCCGGCCGGGCCGGGGCGGTTTCGCTGACCGGCTGGAAATCTTCCGCGTGAAGGATCGCGCCAGGGCCGGTGCCCTGCTGGTTGAGCGTAAAAATCCCCGGCGATACGGCCGCGAGCGCGATCGGCTGCGCGGCGCTCGCTTCACTGCCTCGCTTCACCTGCACCGTAACCCTCCCTGCCCCGGCCATCAGCTCAAAGGGGACCTGCGCATTGATCTGCGTGCCGGAGACGAAAAACAGCGGGGCAGCAACATCGTCAAAAGTCACACTGGTTTCTCCCAGCGTCGTGGGAAGTGGTACTCCACCCGCCAGCAGGGTATCGCTCGCCAGGTCCGTTCCGAAGATGGCCACAATTGCGCCTGGGGCGATGGCTCCATTGGGGTCCGTCGCCGGTCGGAAGCTGGCGCCGTTGACTACGGAGTTGGCCGGCAAGGTTGGAGCCACCAGGGGCAATTCCGTAATCTTGGCAATGAAAGCGTTTTCGATTCCGGCGTTACTGGGCTGAGAGGCGTTCGCCGTAGGAAAGTCAGTTGACCCGCTAGTCCCCGTGACGTAGGCGTTGTCGGAGGCGTCCACGGCAATGCCGAAGCCTTGATCATTCCCACCGCCGCCCAGGTAGGTGGAGTAGACCAGCGCCGAGCCCGTGGCATTCAATTTCGTCACGAACGCGTCGTCTCCGTCGCCGTTCGCGGGCTGGATGGGACTGGCCGTGGGGAAGTCGGTCGAATCGGTCCGTCCTGTCACATGGGCGTTGCCGGAGGTGTCCACGGCGATATCGAAGCCTCGGTCATCGCCACTGCCACCCAGGTAAGTGGAGTAGACCAGCGCCGAGCCTGCGGCATTCAACTTCGTTACAAAAGCGTCTACGGCCCCCCCGGGGAAAACAGCCTGGAAGGGATTCAATGTGGGAAAATCGGTCGAATTGGTTAAGCCCGTTACATAGGCGTTGCCGGAGGCGTCTACGGCGATGCCGAAGCCGAGCTCGTTGCCATTGCCCCCCAGGTAGGTTGAGTAAACGAGGGCAGTGGCGGACTCGTTTAGTTTTGTCACGAAGGCATCCGAGGCCCCACTCCTCGTGGACTGAACTGGATTTGCCGTGGGGAAGTTTGTCGAAGTCGTGTCGCCGTGCACGTAGGCGTTGCCGGAGTCGTCTACGGCGATTCTGAAACCACAATCGTTGCCATTGCCGCCCAGGTAGGTAGAGTATCGGAGCACGTTGCCCGCGGCATTCAATTTCGCCACAAAGGCATCGCTTAAAGCGCCGTTCGCAGACTGGATGGGAAGGGCCGTGGGGAAGTCGGTCGAATCGGCCTGTCCCGTCACATAGGCGTTGCCGGAGTCGTCTACGGCGATGCCGAAGCCAAAATCGGAGGAACTACCGCCCAGGTAGGTGGAGTAAACCAGATCATTGCCTGCGGCATTCAATTTCGTCACAAAGACGTCGCTTAAACCGCGGTTAACGACCTGGATGGGACCGGCCGTGGGGAAGTCGGTCGAATCGGTCTGTCCTGTCACATAGGCGTTGCCGGAGTCGTCCACCTTGATGTCGAAGCCTTGTTCATTGCCAGCGCCGCCCAGGTAGGTGGAGTAGACGAGCGCCGAGCCTGTGGCATTCAACTTCGTCACAAAAGCGTCTACGAGGCCTCCGGGGAAAAAAGCCTGGAAGGGATTCGCTATGGGAAAGTCGGTCGAATTGGTCCCTCCCGTCACGTAGGTGTTGCCGGCGCCATCCACGGCGATGCCGAAGCCTCGGTCAACGGAAGTGCCGCCGAGATAGGTCGAGTAGCTCAGCACCGGATCAATGATGAGAGGCTTGTCGGCATCATACGTGCCCACCTCGAAGCCGACCTGGCGCCTGGCGTTGAGGACATAGGCCGCGGGGATTTCCTGCCGGATCCCATCCGTCTCTTGCCGGATCTCATCCGTCTCCTGCCGGATTTCACCCGTCTCCTGATAGACCAGCGGTTTCTGCAGACGGATTTGACTTCCGCCGGCGTGAAGCACCAGGTCGCCTTGAACATCTATTTCCAGTTCATCTCCGCCTCCGAAGTCGAGGCCTCCGAAGGCGAGATGGATGGCCCCAGGATCGGACCCGGGAGCAACAATCAGGTCGTACTCCAACTGGCCCTGGTTGCCGTAGTAAACCAAATCCACGCCGGGATAGACGTCCTCGTACTTCACCTTGGCGTAGGTCGGAACGTTCGTGCGCCACTTCGCCGGGTCATTGCCGATGAAGTAGTGACTCTTGCCCGGTAGCTCCTCCAGCCCGGTTATCCGTGGCGAGGGGTTGGCCCCGACCAGCTTCATGCGCACCACGACGGATTGCAAATTGGGGTCATCTACCGCAGAGGGCGCGGAGGACGCAGAGGGGAAGTTTGCCCTCTGCGCTCTCTGCGAGCTCTGCGGTGAACTCAAAGACAGCACGGCTTCGGTGGCGGTCAAGAACAGTGTGTAGCCGCGGCCGCGCGACAGGAACTCCACCTGGCTGTTGGTCTGGCCCTCGTTTGGTTCAAAACTCAACGGGAGGTTGCCGTAGGCCACCTCAATTGCCGGCCGCCGATTGAAGGCCGTAGATTGCTCATGTCCGGGCTTCGTTGAAAAGACAGTGGCGATCGCGCCCCGCTCCGTTTCTCGCCGGAGAGCAGGATCGGATCCAAATCCTAATAGCCCCAGGGCCAATACGGACAACACGAATAAGGCAAGCGTTTGCAAGGCAATTGGGCAGTCTTCATCTCCGCGTGCGATGCGTTGATGCGAGCAGGATTTTCGCATGGCCGCCCGATACGCCTTTCGGACCGATACTCCTTTCAAAAACGACACCGACTGCCAGAAGGGTAAGCCGCCGGCACGTTTCATTCAATGAGAAATGCCATTGGCAATGAGAAATGGCATTAAGAAAAACAGCGGCTACGGCCGGCGCACCGCGAAAGAATCCTGGCGTGATCCGAGCCGCGAGTTTCGGGTAGACAACGGCAGGGGCGGCACGCTATCATGGCAAAGGACCGGACCATGGCGGAGACGACTGAGGTCATCAAGCAGGAACCCAAATCGCAGGGAATTAACACCCCGCGGAAGAAAATGCCGCGGGAGCTGGCCATCATCAACGAGCTCTGCACCGGCTGCGCCGGCTCGCCCGCTTGCGTGGATTACTGCCCGGTGGAAGACTGCATGTATTGGGTTCCCGACGAGGACCACCCGCCCTTTGGCCGCATCGAAGTGGACCCATTCCTCTGCATTGGCTGCAAAAAGTGTGTCAGCAAGGGCCCCGACGGTACCTTCCTGGACGGCTGTCCCTGGGACGCCATTGACATGGTGCCCCTGGCCGAGTGGGAAACGGCAAACGGCATTCAGATGAAAATCTAGGGGGCTGATGGCCCTGGGCGTGCCCGGCGGCGAATGGCCTGTGCCGTAATGCGGGCCTGCTGCCGCACCCTCTCCGGCATGCCATCCTGGGGCCGCGCAAAGCGCTCTACATCCGGCAGGTCCTCGGGATCGCCAACCAGGTAGAGGGCCCGCAGCGCCTCCCAAACCTGCTCGGCCGAAGACTCCAGCTCAAAGACCGGCTCACCCGCAGCCACTCGTGCGCCATCCTCCTGCAGGCGGCGTCTGATCTGGCCGGCCACAGGCGAGCGCATGTCGACCGGCTCGCCAGCGTCTCCTGAAACGCGCGCCAGCAGCGAGCCCACATCCACTGCATCCTGCTCTTTGCGGCGCAGGGACAGGACTCCGCCGCGCGGGGCCGTGACGATGAGGGGCCGCAGCATCTGGACCAGGACCGGCTTGCCGCGCCCGTCGCCGAAGCGCACCAGGGACAGTGCCGCGTTGCGCCGCACTATCGGCTCCGGATCCTGCACCAACTGTACCAGCGCCTGGTGGAATTGCTGGGACCGGTTGTCCTGGCCCATCACCCAGGCGGCGGTCACTCGGATCTCCGCCACAGGGCTGGACGCCAGCGCCACCACGCGCGGATACCACTGGACCATTGAAGGGTCGCCGATGACCACACGGTCGGCGATTTGCGACAGCGCGTGCTGGACGCGCCGCGGCTTCTCCGGATTGTCCAGGTACTCGCCAATCTGCGCGTCGGTGAGGCTCCGACCAAACCAGGTGCCGTGCCAGAACAGAAACGGCACTAGCACCAGGGCGGCCGCAAATAGCATCAGCCACAGCATTCGCGGACTGCGGCCCGGACTGCGACGGGGCGCAGGAGCGGCCGGAGGGTCGGCAGGCGTGGTTGGGGGAAATTCAGTCAGAACGAACTCCCGTGGGCCAGAATAAGCACCCCATATAAGCAAACCCTATAAGCAAATCATGGCCCCCGGGTCAATTTCACGATGTAACGGTAAAGGAGCCGAATCCCATGGTATGTCCAGGCCGCAAAGCTGGGAGTTCAGCGCCAGTCTCTTGAACCCATCTCATAAATGTTCAATTTCACACAGGTGTCAGGGCACGGCTTCAGCCGTGCCGCAAGAGGGCTGTAAAACGGGGGCTTCAGCCCCTGAGGTACAACGAAGTTTGGCCAAGAGAGTCATATCGCGCATTTATGAGATAGGCTCTTGTCTGATCCCTCCCGGCCGCCTTTGTTCCTGAGGCATCTCTTCCGGAGGCCTCAGGGCCCGGCCTGCTGGCTGGCTGACGCGGGCGTGTAGTAAACGCGCTTCATGGGGTAGATGCGGCGCTTGCCCCTGGGATAGCCGCTTTCCAGCACGGGTACGGTGAGCGAAGTGGTCTGCAGGTCAGTTTCCGCGCTGACCACGATGCCGAAGGCAGGCCGCGTGGTGGTGGTCTGCAGTTTCCCTTTGCGTTCCACCGCGCCCAGCTTTACGAACTCGCCCCCTGGGGTGAGTGCCCACACCACGTAGCCGCGATACTGGGCCCCGAGTTTGCTGGCGGGCGGCGCTTTCTCCAACTCCACCTTTACCTGGATGTCCCTCTTGCGGCGCTTGACTTCGGCTTTTCCTGCAATCCCCTCCAGCCGGCCAGTGGAGAAGAGGGTGAACTTGACGTCCAGATCATAAGGGAACTGCACGGCACGCACCATCCGCTTGCCGGGTACCAAGATCTCTTCTTCTTGAGCGTGTGATGTCGGGGCTACGAACGGTGCAAGCCACAGTGTCGCGGCCGACAGAACTGCCAACAGTCTCATCTCTCCAAGGTATCCTGCGGCAAGGCAGGTGCGCAAGACCCCGCCCGCTTCCAGCTTCCCCTGGAGAAGCCATTTGTCGGGGGGAAAGGATGAGTGCTCTATCGAGCCTAGGCGCGCTCCCGCTCGTAGGCGGCGATTTTATCCTGGTGCTTGAGGATGTAGCCCAGCTGGTCCACGCCGTCCAGCAGGCATTGCCTGGAGAAGCTGTCTATGGGGAAGCTGACGGCCGAGCCGTCGGGCAGCGTCAAGGTTTCCGAGGCCAAGTCAATGGTGACCTGAGCGCCAGGGTCCTTGGTGACGCGCGTCAGCAGCGCGGCGTGCGTCACCGGATCCACCACGACCGGTAGCAGCCCGTTCTTCAGCGAATTGGCGCGGAAGATATCGCCGAACGAGGTGCTGATGACGGCGCGGAAGCCGAAGTCGAGCAGGGCCCAGGGCGCGTGTTCGCGCGAGCTGCCGCAGCCGAAGTTGTGCCCGGCCAGCAACACCTGAGCTCCGGATGCCTGCGGCTGGTTCAGGATGAAATCGGGCCGCGGCTTGCCTTCCTCGTCGTGGCGCCAGTCGCAGAACAGGTGCGCTCCCATGCCCGACTTGACAGTGCCCTTCAGAAAGCGCGCCGGGATGATCTGGTCGGTGTCCACATCGCGGATCGGCAGTGGGGCCAAGCGGCTGGTGAAGGTCGTGACCGGTTCCATTCGTCCTAGTTCCCTGCTCTGGCCGAGCTAGTTCCCCACTCTGGCGCCAGTCTCCAGCAGAGTGCGCGCGTCGGTAATCACACCGGTCAGCGCGCAGGCAGCGGCCGTCAGTGGGCTGGCCAGGAAGGTGCGGCCGCGCTTGCCCTGGCGCCCTTCAAAATTTCGGTTGCTGGTGCTAACGCAGTACTCGCCGGGCTTCAATTCGTCGCCGTTCATGGCGATGCACATGCTGCAGCCCGGCTCGCGCCATTCGCAGCCCGCCTGGCGGAACAGTTCGGCCAGCCCTTCGGCTTCGGCCTCCCTCTTGACCTGCTGCGAGCCGGGCACCACCAGCACGCGCAGGCGCGGGTTCACCTTGCGACCACGCAACACGCGGGCGGCGGCGCGCAGGTCGCTGATGCGGGAATTGGTGCAACTGCCAATGAAAACCACATCCAGTGGGTGGCCCAGCAGCGGGCGGCCTGGAGGCAGCGCCATGTAGCGGAGCGCCTTTTCCAGCGCGCCGCGTTGGGCAGCGTCGGCGAGCGAGTCCGGGTCAGGCACCGGCACCGTGATGGGCACCGCCATGCCCGGATTGGTTCCGTAGGTAATCATCGGCTCCAGCCGGCTGGCGTCCAGGATAACCAAGGCGTCATAGCGAGCGCCGGCATCGGTAGGCAGCTTGCGCCAGGTTTCAACGGCAGCATCCCACGCCGCCGCTTGCGGGACAAAGGGCCGACCGCACATGTACTGCAATGTGGTGTCGTCGGGCGCCACCATGCCCGCCCGCGCTCCACCCTCGATGGACATGTTGCATACGGTCATGCGCTCTTCCATGGACAGGGAGCGGATGGCGCTGCCGGTGTATTCGAGCACGTGCCCGACGCCACCGCCCACTCCGATGCGCCCGATCACGGCCAAGATAATGTCCTTGGCGGTCACCCCAGGAGGCAGCGCTCCGTCCACCCGGATTTCCATGGTTCGTGGCCGGCTCTGCAACAGGCACTGGGTCGCCAGCACGTGTTCCACTTCGCTGGTGCCGATGCCAAAGGCCAACGCGCCGAAGGCGCCATGGGTGGAGGTATGGCTGTCGCCGCACACTAGGGTGATGCCCGGCTGGGTCAGTCCCAGCTCCGGCCCAATGATGTGCACGATGCCCTGATGACGACTGTTCAGCCCGTAGTAGGTGATCCCGAACTCGCGGCAATTCTCCTCCAATTGGGCGACCTGCCGTGCCGCCATGGCGTCCACGATGGGCAGCGAGCGGTCGGTGGTGGGAACGCTGTGGTCCGCCGTGGCCACCGTCCGTACTGGCTGCCTCACGCGCACGCCACGCTCCCGCAGGCCCTGGAAGGCCTGTGGTGAGGTAACCTCGTGGACCAGGTGCAGGTCAATGTAGAGCAGCGGCGGGCAGTCGGGCTCCTGGAGGACGACGTGACTCTCCCAAATCTTTTCAAACAGCGTCCGTGGTTGTGCCGTCATCGTCAAGGAATTCGTCAAATCAGCCTGGGATTAGCACCTGCAACCAGACTGCATGTATGATCTCAACTCGCAATCCAAAATTCGCAATCTTCTTGGTGGGCCCGTTTGGATTCGAACCAGCGACCGGATTAGGAATTCTTGCCCAGCCAAGTACGACCACTAGCTATGACGATCTACTGCTCGTACAAAACAACAGGTTACCACGGCATCAAACTTGTGAACAACACCTAGGGACTGCGGGTAGTGCGCTATAGGCGTACTGCCGGACTGTGCTCCCACCTTTAGGTAGAGTCGCCAATTATAGGGTTGGGCGAAGCCGTTCCACTATTTACTGAGAGATTTGACGCTCCACCAGCCTGTCCTGATCTCCCCCTGTCGGGCGCGCGCCTTCTAGTGCAAAGGTACCAAGCAAAATGTAACTGCTAGCCTATTGGCTGCTTGGGGCTGCCGTGTTTAGATAGACGCTGTTATGCACCTGGCGAGGACCCCCATGGCAGCGCTGTTCTGCTCGGTAGTAGCGGCACGGAAGAACCGCAGGAACCTGCCGGATTTGAATTCGAGGTGGAAGTATCCGAGGCGAAAAATCTGTGGGGCATTACGCTTCCACGCTCTCCTTGAGATGTTCCATTAGCACCCACCTTCACCGAGGGGAGCCATCAAGGAGAGGCCATCAAGGAGAAAGGAAAAGGGCAATGAGCGACAACTCGGAGAAGTTAGACCGCGACATGGGGATGCCGGGAAGGATGGAACCCAGCTCAATTGGATTGATGGATTCCCACGTGCCTATCCACTCGCGGCGGCTGCCTAACACGCCCAAACCTCACACGCCCAAATATGAGGGGTCCGATCGGCGTCAGCGCTATCGACTCAGGAAGGACGTTAAGATCCTGGTCAAGTTCAAGGAGGTCTACCAGTCCTCGCAAGTGGGGACCGTCAAGAACCTGACCCGCACCGGAATCTTTTTCGAGGCTTTCGGCGAATACCACCCGGGAATGACGATGGGGGTTGTGTTCCCCTACGACCCCGCAAAGCCATCGCTCGAACGGCCGCTGCAGGCGGAGGTGGTACGAGTCAAACAGATCCAAGGGTCGCTGAAGAAAGGCGTCGCGATCAAACTGCTGACCGTTTTTCTGAAACCTTGACCGTGGATTCCTAGGTATGCAGCCATGATTCTCTACGAAGTTGGAGGTCGGAAATCCCAGTTAAAAGGTCGTGAGTGATGATCTGTCGGACTGTAACTGCGCTCCTGTATCTTTGCGCTGCCGCACAGGCCGCAGCCCCGGTGGGGATACTTTCCACGGTATCAGGCAACGTGCAAATCGTGAGGTCGGGGCAGAAGAGCCCAGTTCCAGCGCGAACCGCCGACTTGATTGGGGCCGGCGACCGCGTCTTGACCGGCAAGAATTCTGAGGCTGCCTTCCTGTTCTGTCCCGAGTCGCGCACTGCCAAGATTCTGGCCAATGCCGACGTCCAATTCGAGGCGACTTCGGTGAAGGTACGCAAAGGGAAGCTCGGGAACGAGCGCAAGGTGCTTTCCTGCCGCCTGCCCGCCAATCTGACACTGGCTGAGGCCAGCCAGATGCAGTCCGCTGT
>JAKZXP010000319.1:0-3436 GCA_047514915.1 Terriglobia bacterium | reverse complement strand
CTTCGGCGGAGTTGAAGTCGGCTTGCCCCAGCACTACGTCGGCTGGGACCCCACTCAAAGTGGGGACAGAGTTATAGATCAGCACGCGGTGGTTAAACGTGTCCGCCACGAACATTTGCTGCCCGTCCAGGAACACGCCGTTGGGCCCGCGCATGCCGGTCTCATCGGTATTGGCTGCTGCGCTCTCGAAATCGCTCTGGCCGACGACCACATCGGCGGCGGCCCCGTTGGCCGTGGGGATGTTGTTGAACAGCAGCACGCGGTTGTTTCCCCAGTCAGCGACGGCTAGGCGCTGCCCGTCGCTGCTGATACCCACCGGCCGGTTCAGAGAACTCTGCGAAAGCCCCGGGGTCGTCTGGCCGAAGTCCGGCTGTCCGATGACAACGTTGGCCGAGGCCCCCAGCGTCAGTTGTGAAAGGTTGTCGAAGACCAGGATTCGATTGTTGGTGGGCGCGGTAAAGGGCAGGCTGCCATCGCACACAATCAGACGGTCGCCGGCTACCGCCAGGCCAGTGACCGAGGCGACCTCAGCGGCGGCAGTGCCGGGAGTGCTCGAGCTGAAATTCCTCTGGCCGATGACGGCGACGGCAGCTTGACCGGTAACGTAGCGGCTGCTGTCGGCGGTCTCTTGCGCCAGCACGGTCGGGGCCGGCAGAGCCGACAAGCCGACGACTAGACCAACCAGGGTAAGTACGCGGGACACTAGACTGACCGTGCTCCTAGAGCGAGTCGCAGGAACTACCAAACATTACCATTTTAACGCCAACCTCTACGATTGCGCAACGATTGCACAACGATGCGCTAGAGCGGCCGTCCCGAAAGGCTTCCATTGCTGCATGATAGAATCTCCCATCTGCTTATGACGGTTGGCCTACGGTGGGTCAGTTTCTCTGTTCTGGGCCTGTTCCACGTTTTGGCTGGGGGCCCGGCGGCTTTCACTGCAAACGGTACCGGCGCTACGGGAGAGCGGAGGTATCGTTGTGGCACCAGCGACTGGGGCGTGCTGAACGCCCTGGGCCGTGAAGCGCTGCGAAAACTGCAACTACAGCGCCAGGGATACCTCCAGGCGCTGGCTCGGCAGGAGAGAGCTTCCATCGATGTGGGCGACATCGCAGTCCTCGACGACGATGGCACGCTGTTGGTGCAGGCCAATGCTTTTGACGTGGCGAACCGCAGCTTGCGTTTCACTTCTGTCGGCGCCGGCTACCAGGTCGTCGCCGGGGACGCAACGCTGGATGCGGCGGCAGCCGCAGCCGGCACGGTGCTCACGCTGGCCGACGATGACACTCGCGAGATCCCCCTGGGCTTTCCCTTCACCTTCTACGGAAACACTTACGCGTCAGTCTTCGTCAACTCGGACGGCAACCTGACCTTTACCGGGGGTGACGTGGCGACCACGCCGCGCGACCTGAGCCGTTTCCTGACGGGAGTCCCGCGTATCGCGCCATTCTTTGATGACCTGAATCCAGCCGAGGGCGGCCAGGTGACCTATACCGCCGAAGCGGGCCGGTTCGTGGTGAGCTGGACCGATGTCCCGGAGTGTTGCCTGCCGGCGATCACGCCCAAGTCCACGTTCCAAGTGTCGCTGTTCCCGGACGGCCGCGTGGAGTTTGCTTATGGGACCGTGAGCGCCAACGATGCGGTGGTGGGCATCTCACCGGGAGCCTTCACGGGCGCCGCCGAGATCGTGGACCTTTCCGCCGCCGACGGCACCGAGACGATTGATCTGCCAATTGCCGAAGTGTTTGCGACCCGGACCCTGCTCAGCGAGGTGGCGGTGGCCAACCGCTTCTATACCACCCACGAAGACGCTTACGACTTCCTGGTCATGTGGACTAACTTCCCCGCGGACCTCGGCCAGAACGTGTTTGCTTTTGCCTTGGGCATCGTCAACGGCACGTCCGGCATTGGCATGCCAAACTTTGACTTTGCCGAAGCCCTGGGTAGCGAAGGACGCCTCTCCACCCTGGTCATGATGGGCGACCTGGACAAGTATCCGGCCGATCCAACGCAGGTGATTCAGAGTGTGCCGCCGAACAACACTCTGAGCGTGCTGGGGCAGGAGGCGGGGCATCGCTGGCTGGTCCGCTTCCGCTACCCTTTCCTCACGGACCCGAGCAGCACCATCCTGTTGGGTCGCGATTTAGCCCACTGGAGCTTCTTCTTTAACTCAGAAGCGTCGGTCGTGGAGGGCAACGAAATCCAGGATAATGGCGACGGTACCTTCACGACCACCGATGCTGTCCGCCGCTACGGCTCCTTTGACCAGTATGCGATGGGACTGCTCGCTGCAGGAGAAGTCCCTCCCAGCTTCGTGGTACCGGATCCGGCCCGGCCCGCTTTTGGCCATCGTCCCGAGATTGGGGTCACCTTCAGTGGCACGCGGCTGGATGTGACCGTGGAAAAGCTGATCGAGGCCAACGGCAGCCGCCTGCCGACCGCTGCCGTGGATCAGAAGGATTTCAGTTTTGCTTTCATCCTGATCAACGCCCGAGGCAGCACGGCTACCCCGGAGCAGATCGCCAAGCTGGAGAGCATTCGGCAACAGTGGGAACAGTTCTGGGCCGAAGGTACCGGCGGGCGGTCGCAGGCCAACACGCGTCTGGTGCGAGCGCTTTCCTTCGGCGGGCTGCCAGCCGCTGTCGCGCCCGGCGCGCAGGCCACAGTAAGCCTGAGGACCGGCAGTCCGGCGGATGAGTTGCGGACCTTCACCCTAGCCAGTTCGGCTGCCGGCGTGGCTTCCGTACCTGCGTCGGTCACTATTCCCGCAGGCATGCGCGAGGTCGAGTTCCAAGCCATGGCCGGCGCGGCCGGAGTGGCTCGTATCACTGCCACGGCGCCGGGCTTCGAAACCGCTGAGGGCGCCCTCTCGGTGGCCGAGCCAGCCGCGGTGGAGTTGACCGCCATTTCCGGTGGCGGGCAGATGGGACCCCCGACTGCAATCCTGGCACAACCGCTGGTGGTTGAGGCGCGCGAGTCCAACGCGCTGCCGGTGGCCGGGGCTGAGGTGGGCTTCTCGGCCACCGGCGGCGCCATCGTTACGCCCGCAGTGGTCACCAGCGATGCCGGCGGGCGGGTCCAGACCAGGGTGACGCTAGGGCCCTCGGTGGGAAACCTGGTGATCACCGCTTCCTTGGTTGGCTTCGACGAAGTGCGGGCCACGTTCACCGCGACCGCTCTCACTCAGCCGCAGGTGCCGGAAGGCTCGGCGGTGAACGGTGCCAGCTTTGCCCATGCACCCGCCCCGGTCAGCCCGGGCTCCATCATCTCCATCTTCGGCGCCAGCCTTGCGCCGGAAATCACTACTGTCCGGTTAACGACTCACGGACGGGCGGCAACTGACTGTTCCAGCATATCTTACGACTGTTTTTCCCTTGCCGCGATTTGAACGGCGAAGGACGGCTGGAACGACTTCGGAGGCGGTCAACAATGGTTC
>JAKZXP010000318.1:0-3871 GCA_047514915.1 Terriglobia bacterium | reverse complement strand
GGGTGGTGGAGAAAAACATGGGCGTGCTAGCGTTCAAAACGCTGTCGCGCGGGCGTGCCCTCATCCGCGCTCACACGCTTAGCGAGGCGCTACGCTACGTCTGGTCGCTTCCGGTGTCGGTGCTGATTTCGGGCATGGACCGTATGGAATTCCTGAAAACCAACCTGGACCTGGCCATGAAATTCGAGCCCATGTCGAGGGCCGAGAAGAAGGACTTACTGGCCCGCACCAAGCCGTTCGCCGGTCCGGGAATTGAGTACTTCAAGAAAGTGGTCAAGAGAGCGTAGCCCACACCCGCACCTGAAATTGGCACCCGCCCAAACAACTACACTGCTGCGTAGGCAGAACAAGTAGGCGAAAGGAGCGATGCATGAACCGTCGGAAGTTCCTGCAATCCGCCGCTGCCTTGGTCGCAGCACGTCAAGCGCTGGACAGCTACGCTGCACCGCCCAGCACGGGCACCGGTATCCGTCTGCGTCCCCTGGGCAGAACGGGCGAGAAAATCTCTATGATTGGCCTGGGCGGCTACGACCTGGGCGCGACTCGCGAGGAGAAGGAGTCGCTGCGCATGATGGACCACGCCATTGACGTCGGCGCCACGTTCTTCGACAACGCTTGGATTTACCACGACGGGCTCAGCGAAGAGCGCATGGGCAAGGCGCTGGCGGCTCCCAGCAAGCGGCAGAAGGCCTTCTTAATGACCAAGGTGAAGGCGCGCGACGCCGTCGGCGCTCAGAAACAACTGGAGGACAGCCTCCGCCGCCTGAGGACTGACGTCATTGACTTGTGGCAGTTTCATAATCTGGAAACCTTCCAGGACGTGGCGACCATCTTCGGACCTGGCGGCGCCATGGAAGTAGCCCAGAAGGCCAGAAAAGAGGGGAAGTTCCGTTACCTTGGCTTCACGGGCCACACCGACCCTGCCGTACACCTGGACATGCTGGACCGCTACGACTGGGACGCGGTGATGATGAGCCTCAACGTCGTGGACGCGCACTGGCACAGCTTCCAGAACCTGGTGCTGCCCAAGGTGGTGGAGAAGAACATGGGGGTGCTGGCCTTCAAGACGCTGTCGAAGGGGCGCGCCCTGGTCCGCGCCCATACGGTAAGCGAGGGCCTGCGCTACGTCTGGTCGCTGCCAGTCTCGGTGCTGATTTCCGGAATGGATCGCATAGACTTGCTGGAGGAAAACCTCGATCTGGCCAGGACGTTCCAGCCGATGCCGACGACCGAAAAGAAGGCGCTGCTGGCCCGCGTCAAGCCGTTTGCCGGCCCAAACATCGAGTGGTACAAGAAGGTAGTCAAAAAAGCGTAGCCCACGCCCGCACTTAAGAATCGGCTTCATCGCAGCTGGCTGTCCCCGCTGCCGCCATTCAGGGATTGCACCGGCAGGAATCCACCAGGTACAGGAAGGATAATCTCAGCTCGCCGGGAAGCGCCGACGGGAGAGGTAGCATGCGCGCCGTAATCCAGCGGGTTTCCCGGGCCCAGGTCAAGGTGAACGGGGAGATCACCGGCCAGATCGGGCGCGGCCTGCTGGTGTTGCTGGGTGTGGGCAGCGCGGATGACGAGCAGGCGGCTCGCCACCTGGCGGAGAAGATCGTCCACCTGCGCGTCTTTGAGGACGACGAAGGGAAGATGAACCGCTCGCTGCTGGAAACGCGCGGAGCGGTTCTGGCTGTCTCGCAATTCACCCTCTACGGCGACTGCCGCAAGGGGCGGCGCCCCAGCTTCGATCGCGCGGCACGGCCGGAGCAGGCGCGGTCTCTCTACGGAAAATTTGTTGAATTCCTCCAAGAACAAAGTGTGCTTGTCGAGCAGGGCGTCTTCCAGGCCATGATGGAGGTGGAATTGGTGAACGACGGCCCCGTCACCCTGCTGCTCGACACCGAACGGCAATTTTGATTAAACTGCGTACATAATGAAACCGAAAGTTCTCAATTATGGACTTGCTGCCACGCACCCGGCAATCGTCAACATGAGTGAGTTTTGCAATCCTGTTTCTATCAGTGACTTCGACGCCTTTGTTTTCGACCCAGACGCGTTTCCATTCGAGTTTAGAAACCGTACTACAGCCCGCTTGCCAGGACACTTTCGTTTTTCCCATGACCCTTACGGTCATATGATAAACAACGCTATCCTGCGCCGGCGCGTGGAGTTAATGCAACTTTTGATGCGCAAAGGTGGTGTGGTTATCTGTCCACTTCTGCCGAACAACTTGGGTTTGTCTGTAGCCGATGCTAGAGGCCATTTCTCCACATTTCAGAAGTATGCGATTTTCGAAGAACTGACAACGGTTTCCGGTGCCCCTATCCCTTTGCACGAAATAGCCGCTGGCTCCGGTTCCAGTATCCGGCCCGTAGAGTCGCAGAAGGGAACCGCCCACGAGTACCTGCGCATTTTGAAGGGATGCCTACGATTCAAAGCACACTTTGCTACTAGGCCTCCTCAACTCGATCCTACTGGCCACGTCTTAGCCTTCGACTCAGTCAACAATCCCATAGCAGTTGAATTTCCAGTTGGTGCGGGTATAGTTTCGTTTGTCCCAGTACCACACCAAAACGTACCTGCCGACCGAGTTGGCTCCGCTCTTGTTCAATCAGTCCGTCGGTTTTTCTCCGGAGACGCCGAAATCGATGAGCCCGAATGGGCAGTACCGGTGCAAGTTCCAGGGGCAAATGCTCGCGACGAAGAGATTGCGCAGCTGGAGGCACAGTATGCCGAAATTGGCACGCAAATCGATAAGCTGGTACGTGAACGGAAGAGCCTTCTTGATTACAAAAAACTCTTGTTCGGCTACGGGAAGGCGGCGCTAGAGCCAGCCGTACGCTCAGCTTTTCGATCGCTTGGCTTCAATGTCCCTGAGCCAGAGGAATACGAACAAGATTGGGATGCCTTTCTCACTTCCCCAGAGGGTCAGACGATAATCTGTGAAATCGAGGGTTCCGAAAACGCAATTGAGGTTGGCAAGCATAGGCAGCTACTCGACTACGTTGAGGCAGAAGCGCAAGAAGGCCGGAATCACAAGGGCATTCTTGTGGGTAACGCATTTCGGCTTCTCCCGTTAGATTCGCCGGAGCGCCAGGACCAGTTCACAGCACATGTTCTGCGTGGTGCGCAGAGAAACCAGTTTTGCCTAGTCCCGAGCACAGAGCTTTTCAAAGTCGTTTGCGCAGTCTTAGAAAACCCAACCGACGAGCACTTGAAAAAGACAATTCGCGATTCCTTGCTTTCAGTTGTTGGGCCCTGGGCATTTGCTAGATAGCTTCCAAGCTTCGTTTTCTCTTGGGAACTTGAAATTCCTCACCTCTATCGGTCGTTCCAGCGGAAACGGACTCCGACCAGCACCAACCGCGGAGCGGCCAGGGTTTCGAGCGGGGTGCGGGCCACAGGATAGCGGCGGTCGAAAAGATTGCTGGCGCGCAGAAACCACTCCAGGTGAGTCCCTAACGGTTGCGTCCAGGCCAGGTCCGCTTGGGCGAAGCCGGCCAGCGGCAGCTGGTTGCGGTCGTCGTCGAACTGGACTCCGGAGAGCCGTGTTTGCAGGTGCAAGATTCCGCCGCGCCAGATTGGCAGCTGCAGGCCGAGAAACCCCTGGTGCCGCGCCACCTGTGGAAGCCGCAGCCCTTCCAGGCCGGGGTTGGGAGCGAAGCGGCGGACGCGTGCATCGTCGAAGAGGTAGCTGAGGCGGAACTGGGCCTTGCGACGAAAGCGCCATTCCCAGTCGGCTTCCAGGCCCCGGATGCGCGCCCGGCCTACGTTCTGACGCTGCCGCAGGATGAGCTGCTCTATGGAAAGGGTGACGTTGGAAACCGGATCGCGCAACTCGGTCCAAAACCCGGTAAAACGCAGCAAGCTTGCGCCGAGCTGC
>JAKZXP010000317.1:0-4402 GCA_047514915.1 Terriglobia bacterium | reverse complement strand
TGAAGGCGGGGTTCTGGAGGATCCGGCCAGCCCGGCCCCGGATGACGTCTGGGTGCTGAGCAACTCGCCCCGCGCCGCGCCCGACGAGCCCGACCGCGTCACCATCGGTTTTGAGCAGGGCAGCCCTGCCGCTCTCGACGGCCAGCAGATGAACCCGGTGGAGCTCTTGGAGAAGCTCAACCAACTCGGTGGCCGGCACGGCATCGGGCGCGTGGACCTGGTGGAGAACCGCTTTGTGGGCATGAAGTCGCGCGGCCTGTATGAGACGCCCGGGGGCGCCATCCTGTACGCCGCCCACGCCGAGATGGAGGCGCTGTGCCTGGATCGCGCCACCCTGGCCTACAAGCAGCACGTGGCGCTCGACTACGGCCAGATGGTCTACAACGGGCTCTGGTTTACCCCGCTTCGGGAAGCCCTGGACGCATTTGTGGACTCCACCCAGCAGGTGGTGACGGGCGAGGTCACGCTGGAACTTTACCGCGGCAACCTCCAGGTGCTCGACCGCCGCTCGCCCTATTCCCTCTACTCGACCGAAATCGCCAGCTTCACTATGGGCGAGAGCTACAACCAGAAAGATGCCGAAGGATTCATCCGGCTCCTTGGGCTGCCCCTGCGCGTGCGGGCAGCGCTGCGCGCCAAGGCCGGTGGGGCCAAGCAAAAGTCAAAAGCAAAAAAGCCATGAAACTGTGGGGTGGACGATTCGACCGAACCCGGATGCGCGCCGATCAGGCGCAGCAGTTTGAGGACTTCTCCCGCTCGCTGGCCTTCGATCGCAGGCTGTTCTGCGCCGACCTGGAGGGCACTCGGGCCTGGGCGCGTGCGCTCCAGCGGCTGGGCATTTATTCTGCCAAAGAGGCCAAGCGCGTTGCGGCGGCGTTGGACAGCCAGGCCGCCGAGGCGCGCGAGAATCCGAACTTCTTCGATGAAGCTAAGGACGAAGACGTACACACGCTGGTGATCCGCAAGATGGCCGAGCGCGCCGGGGGCGAGTTGGCCGATCGCCTGCATACCGGCCGCAGCCGCAACGAACAGGTGTCGCTGGACCTGCGCATCTGGTTGAAGGAGGAACTCCGGGCCACACTGGGGGCGCTGGACCGTCTGCTGGAGGCTTTGCTGAAACAAGCCGAACGCGCGCCGAACCTGGTTCTGCCCGGCTACACGCACCTGCGCCGCGCGCAGCCGGTGCTGTGGTCGCACTACCTGCTGGCCTATTTCGAGATGCTGGCCCGCGACCGGCGCCGCCTGGAGCGCTGCTACGAAGCTGCTGACGTGATGCCGCTGGGCAGCGGCGCCCTGGCCGGCAGCGGCCTGCCGGTGGACCGCCGGGCCTTGGCTCGCGATCTTGGCTTCGCCGCTCTTACCGCGAACAGCCTGGATGCCGCGTCGGACCGCGATTTCCTGCTGGAGTTTCTCTCCGCCGCCTCCTGTGTGCTGCTGCACTTGAGCCGGCTGGCCGAGGACTGGATTCTCTATTCCAGCGACGAATTCGGCCTCTTGGAACTGGCTGATGAAGTCACAAGCGGCAGCAGCCTGATGCCCCAGAAGAAAAATCCCGATTCGCTGGAATTGATCCGCGGCAAAACCGGCCGCGTGCTGGGCCACCTGGTGGCTCTGGCGATGGTGCTGAAAGGGCTGCCGCTCAGCTACAACCGCGACCTGCAGGAAGACAAGGAACCTGTGTTCGACACCGCCGACGAGTTGCGGGGCGCGCTGGAGATGGCGGCGACGGTGGTAGCCACCGTCACCCCGCGCCCGAAAGCGATGAAAGCCGCCGCTGTGGGCGGCTGGTCGTGCGCCACCGACTTGGCTGAGTACCTGGCGCTGCGGGGCGTTCCCTTTCGCCAGGCCCACGAGACGGTGGGGCGCATCGTGCGCGCCGGCTTGGGGCGGGGCCGTCCTCCGGAGCGTTGGCGCCTGAGCGAGCTGCGAAAGTTTCATCCGGCTTTCAGAAAGGATGTGTTGCCTCTGTTGAAGGATGCCCGTGGCATCGCTCGCCGCGAGCTACCCGGTGGCACGGGCCCACGGGCCGTGGCCCGGGCCCTGGGCCAGGCCCGTCGGCGCCTGGCCTCCTGGAAAAGGGAGCAGCTGAAAGGTGGTAGGCAGTCGGGAGGAACCGGCGGGAGACCCTGACGCCTGATGAACAAGCATTACCGACAGGAACAGATTCTAAAGCTGGTGCGGTCCCAGGCGATTCGCACACAGGAAGACCTGGCCGACAAGCTCCACCGTTTGGGAATCCGCACCACTCAGGTGACCCTGTCGCGGGACGTTCACGAACTAGGGTTGGCCAAGACCGCCGGGGGGTATAAGGAAGTAGGACCGCTGGCTTCTCAGCACCTGGCCGCTGTCTTGCCCGCTTCCTCGGTGCGCGGAAACGAGTTCCGCCCCGACTCAGCCGGCACCCGCCACCTGCGGCGCATCGCCGGGGAAGTACTGCGCGATGTGCGCCAGACGCAGAACCTGCTGGTGCTGCGCACCAACCCCGGCAACGCCCAGCCGCTGGCGCTGGCTCTGGACCAGGAAAACTGGCCGGAGATTGTGGGCACCATTGCCGGCGATGACACCGTGCTGGTGGTCTGCTCTTCAAAGAAAACGGCGGCCAACGCTCGGGGCAACCTCCTGGCATTGATCACCCACTGATTCTCAGTTCCCACGGTGCAACGGCAGGATGAGTACACCTAACGCTCCGCGATACTGGCTCTTATGTGATTCAAATGAGCGCTCGCGAACACTACTAGTTCAAAAAGGTCCTGCGAAAGCGCTAGCCTGCGCGCAAGGTGCCGAAGAGTGATGCCGGAAGCTTTATCGGTGAGCGGATTTGTGCTGGTCGGGGGCCGGAGCCGGCGCATGGGGCAGGACAAAGCTCTGCTTCCATTCCAAGGCCGGTCGCTTTTCCAGCATGCGGTGGAGTTGCTCCGCCCGCACGCGGCGCAAGTCACCCTGCTGGGTTCTCCGGCCCGCTACGGCGACTTTGGAATCCCGGTTCTTCCGGACCGGCGCTCCGGTCGGGGACCGCTCGAGGCGCTCTGCACGGGACTCGAAAACTCGCCTTGCGAGTGGAACATCTTCTTGGCCTGTGACCTGCCATTTCTCGAAGGCCGTTTCGTGCAATTCCTGATCGAGCAGGCTCTCGTATCCGAAGCGCAGGCCGTGGTTCCACGAACGACCGACGGGTGGCAACCGCTCTGCGCCGCCTACCACCGCGGTTGCCTCCCTGTTTTGCAGCAGGGTCTCGATGAGGAACCTGCGGGAATTGTGGGCCGGCTCGACCATCTCCGCGTGCAGGTTCTGGCACCCGACCAATTGCTTCAGTTTGGGTTTTCCCAGCGGATGTTCAAGAATATCAATACGGCCGAGGATTGGGAGGAAGTCCAACGAGAGTTGGAGACAAAAGGTAGATGAAAAGTCCGGAGCAGCACGCGATGCTGGATCTTCGGGTCCGGGCGGCTACGGCTTTTCTCTTCTTCGCATCCCTGCTGCAGGCCGCCGCGCACTCGTCTTCGGCCGTCCGCACAACCCAGCCGCCCACCATCGACGGAATCATTCACGAGGACGAATGGGACAGGGCCACGCGACTGGAAAACTTCATTCAGCTGGAGCCGGAGCAAGGCAAGCCGGCAACCCAACGCACGGTCGCTTGCTTCTTCTACGACGACAACAATGTCTACATTGCCGTGCATTCCTACGACACCGAACCTGAGAAGATTACTGCGCGCCTGAACCGTCGGGACGACAGGCTGTCGAGGGACGATTCCGTTACCGTTTTTCTCGACACCTTTCACGACCGCCGCACCTGTTACTTTTTCTCGACAAATCCGCTGGGTACCCAGACTGACGGCCGGATCAAGGACGACGGGCGCGTCCGGGACAGCAGCTGGGATGCTGAGTGGCTTGTCGCTGCCCGGACGGATTCCGATGGCTGGACAGCCGAGTTCGCCATTCCCCTGCGCGGGATGCAGTTTCACTCCGGCGAGAACCGCTCCTGGGGAATCAACATCGGGCGGTCCCGGCGCAGCAATCTGGAGCAGAGCTTCTGGGCCGGTCCGCTGGAGTCGCCCTACCGGGTTTCCCAGTACGGGGAGATTCTCGGCCTGACCTTGCATGGCGGCGCCAAGCGCTGGGACCTGATCCCGTATGTGCAGGGCAGTTACGAGCAGGGACGGAGTACCACCGGTAATGCGGGGTTCGACCTCCGCTATTCTTTCCGGCCGGAGACGACGGCGAATCTGACCATCAACCCCGATTTCGCCATCATTGAAGCGGATGAAGAGTTCGTCAACCTATCTCGCTTCGAAGTCCGCCTGGAGGAAAAAAGGCCCTTTTTCCTGGAAAGCAACGAGCGCTTCCGTCAGCGCATCCAGACGTTTTACTCGCGCCGCATTGAGGACATCGATGTAGGAGG
>JAKZXP010000316.1:0-2946 GCA_047514915.1 Terriglobia bacterium | reverse complement strand
GTGCAGTTGCCCGGTCGGGCTGGGTGCAAAGCGCACGCGCACCAACATCTTTCCATTATGACACGTGGCAGATTTGGTGTTGCCCCTTGGGGTTTGGCGTGGAGGCACGGCAGGGCACAGGCAGCGAAGACGACCCAGCTTCAGGACGAAGCTGCAGGCCGTTCCAAGACGGGCCGTTCCAAGTGTTGATCCACTACCTTCAGAAGCGCTTCGGCGGAGGGCAGATCGCCGGGATGAGAGCCACGGTGCAGCCACAGGATGTTGCCGCCCAGGGCGACGAGCGCAGCGCCGGGCAATTGCAGCACGGCACTGTGCTTCTGCAACGCCCCGGTGAGGCTGCTGCGGCAGCCGGCTTGGCCGGCCTCGGCCCTGCGCCGGCGATAGTCCGGAGAAGCGAAGAGGATGTTCCGCCAGGAGGCCCGTCCCAGGTTCATGGCCCTGTAGCTCTCTTTGGAGGGGTCGGCGATGCAGATCTCAGCCAGCCCGTGTCTTCCGCAGAATCGGGCGGCTTCTTCCGTAGTGCCCTGGACCACACAGCTCAGCCGCACTCCGCGGCTTTCGAATTCGGCCAGCTTCTCGCGCAACTGCGCCAGTATCTCGACATAGAACTGTCAGCCGAAGTGGCGAAGCCAGACAAGCATCGCCGGTCCCTTGGCCCACAGCTCGGCCAGGTGCATGGTCTCGCCTTGCTGGTTGGAGTAGACAAGGTCGGGAGCCGGGCTACCCACCGTCACCGCAGAGCTCGTCTTCATTGATTTCTCCAGATCCGGTTAGTGCTGAACCGGCCAAAGCCTGCACACCCAAAGGCTGCATACGAGGATATCGTCTTCCCGTTGTCAGGCAAAATCCGACTTGGGGAGCACTGCGGTCAGGCAACGCCGATTCTTGGCGCACACAGAATCTCGCTTGGCGTGGAAGGGGAAACAGCCGTTCACTTTTTCAGACCCAGCGTTGTTTCCAGCGCCTGGCGAGCCTCGGTGGCCAATTCTTGCGGGTCACGCTTCCAGTATTCCGGGCGGGGCACCTCGACCGAGGCCATGCGGTCATAGCCGATCGCATTCAGTTCCTGCCAGATCTTGCCGAGGGGAAGACCGCCGGCGCCGGGAAGCAGCCGGTGCTGGTCCTGCAGCTTGGCTCGCGGCAGGTTTTCACAGTCGCTCACCTGGAAGATGAACAGCCTGGCTGCCTGCATTTGGCGCAGGGAAGCCCAGGAGGAACCGCCGGCGTGAAAATGGAATGTGTCCAGCACCAGGCCTACGTCGGGCCGGTCGAGTTCAGAGATGATTTCCGAGGCTTGCTCCAGGGTGCGGACCGAACAGGAGCGGTGAGAGAGAAACTCGAAGCCGAGCTTGACCCCGTCGGCCGAAGCGATGTCAGCCAGCGCTTCCAGGACGCTGACCGACTCCTCCTTCACTTCCCCATCGGTGACGCCGGCTGGGCGCGCCCCGGGACTGGCGACCAGCACTTCGCAGCCGATCTCACCAGCCAGCCGAGCCAACTGGCGGTATTCGTGCTCCACGCGTTCCCACTGGTCGCCCGCGTAGGTGATGCCCTCCACCGAGACAATGCTCAGCGGGCGCACCTGGGCGGCTTCCAGCATTTCCACAACCTGGACCGCGGTGCCCGATTGCAGAAATTTCCGCAGCTTGGGGGCGCTCAGCTCCAACAGGGAAAACCCGGCCTGTCGAGCCACCTGAATATCGGTCGGCAGGTCGGCCTGCATGGTGGTTGCGCCACTTAACGCCCGTAGCATGATTCTCCTTCTGGCTTAACGATTCCGGATTCTTTCACCTCGGTCCACCGAATTCCTCAAGGCTCTTCCGCAAAGGTAGTTCCCCCAGCCGGCCACTCGCGGAGCAACGCCCATCTTCCGGGGGACAAGGTCGCAACGATCAACTTAGGCAACTTAGGCAACTTAGGCAGAACTGTTGTCCAGAACCCCGGACTGCGGACCAATGTCAACCAACTCATTTGGGAACAGTCAGGTCCTTGGTGAAGAAGCGCTGCCCACCTTGTTCAATGAAAGCGATGCGCAAGCGGGATAAATTGGGAGAGACGCCGGACAGGGTCACCGTGGTGGTGCCCCGCCCCGGGGCGATGGGCGAAGCACTGTAGCCGAAGTTCCGGGCCGAACCGCCGCCAAGTGCCCACGCCCCAACAAGGACCGGGCGCTGGTGGCGGCTGACTAGATGATATTGGACCAACAGCACCACCTTCCCTGGCTGGCGCGTTGCGGAGATGAGTCGCACGTCGTTCCGGGCAGCGGCGCTAGCGCCTCGGACTGGGCGTGCCTGGGCTGCTCGTAGAGAAGGAGGAATTGAAATCTGCTTCCGGCGCCGGGTAATCCGCGCCCCACCTCGGCCTTCGAGCAGGTCATCTGTAGTAATGACGGAACGCTTACCCTCGCTGGCGCTCTCGCTTGGGTCAGCGACAGGCCCGGGTGCTTGGCGTCGCGTGCGTGCAGAGGGACTATTCGCTCGGGCCACCACGGTTGGTCTGCGCGCCGGCGCAGGCCGCGGCTTGGGTATCCGCTCCAGCAGGTCGCGGGCGTCTTCGGCAAAACGGCTGTTGGGATACTTCCGAATGATCTCCTGGAGCATCCGGCGCGCCTGGGTACTCTGTCCCTTACTCAGGGAATTCACGGCCATCTGATAGCGTGCCTCTGCCGCCTCATCTTCTGGCGAGACCGCCGGGACGGTCTCGGTGGACAGCGGGGGGGACGGTGGCGGCTCGGACGCCGGCTCGGCCGCCGTCTCTAATGGCGCGTCGGTGGCAGAGTCGGTGGGTGCGACTTCCGGCGGCGATGCCGGCGCAGCGGGTTCGCTGGGCTGCGCTGCCTCCGGCTTGCTCGAGATTCCCAAACGTTCGCTCAACAGTTGCGACGATCCCAGCCGTGACCTCATCAACCACAAACCACCCAGCGCGCCCAGCACAACCAGCCCAATA
>JAKZXP010000315.1:0-7379 GCA_047514915.1 Terriglobia bacterium | reverse complement strand
CGGCTCCCAAACAACCCTCCTAGCGGGACGCTTAGGAAGGCTCAGGAAGCTGGAGAGTTCAGCAATATGTGTGGCATTGTGGGGTATGTAGGTAAGAAGCCTGCGGTGCAGGTCATCATCGAAGGACTGAGGCGGTTGGAGTACCGCGGCTATGACTCGGCGGGCGTGGCTGTTGTCAACCACAACGGCGTGCAGGTGCGCCGCGCGCAGGGCAAGCTGCGGAACCTGGAGGAAGCCCTCCGGCTGAATCCGATCCACGGCAGCTACGGCATTGGACATACCCGCTGGGCCACACACGGCCGCCCCAGCGAAGTCAACTCTCACCCGCATCGCGACTGCACGGGCGACATCGTTGTGGTGCACAACGGCATTATCGAAAACTACCTGGCTCTGAAAAAGCAACTGAGCGCCGAAGGCCACGTCTTTGCCAGCGAAACCGACACCGAGATTGCAGCCCACCTGATCGAGAAGTACCTGAACGGGAACCTGGAGGAAGCGGTGTGCCGCGCCGTACAGGACATTCACGGTGTCTTTGCCCTGGGGGTGATTTCCAGCCGCGACCCCGAGAAAATCGTGGCCGCGCGCCTGGGACCTCCCGCGGTCGTAGGGTTGGGCAAGAATGAGTACTTCGTGGCCTCCGACATCCCGGCCATCCTCCACCACACACGCGATGTGTTCTTTCTCGCTGACGGCGACCTGGCCGTGATCAGCCCCAACGGGGTGAAGCTGACCGACTTTCAGGGAAACCCAATTCACCGCGAACTGCACCATATCACCTGGGACCCAATCATGGCTGAGAAGGCCGGCTACCCGCACTTCATGCTGAAGGAAATCTTCGAGCAGCCCCGGGGCGTGCGCGACACGGTTCTGGGCCGGGTCAGCCCCGACAAGACTCGTGTGGTTCTGGAGGAAATGCAGATTACCGAGGAGCAGTTCCGGAACTTCACTGAGATGAAAATTGTTGCCTGCGGGACCAGCCTGCACGCTGGCATGACTGGCAAATACATCATCGAGAAGCTGGCTCGCCTGCCGGTTGAAGTGGATTACGGCAGTGAGTTCCGCTATCGAACTCCGATCATGGGCGCGCACACGCTGACGGTGCCGATCTCCCAGTCCGGCGAGACGGCCGACACGCTGGCGGCCCAGCGCGAAGCCAAGGCCAAGGGATCACCCACGCTGGCCATTGCCAATGTGGTCGGCAGCATGGTGACCCGTGAAGCGGCCGGCACCATCTACACGCACGCCGGACCGGAAATTGGCGTGGCTTCCACCAAGGCCTTCACCTCGCAACTGACGGCCCTCTACTTGCTCGCCGTGCACCTGGCGACTCTCCGCGGAACCATCAGCGACGAGCAAGCTCGCTGCTACCTGCAGGAGCTGATGCTGATTCCCGACAAGCTGGAATGGGTGCTGAAGAACGACGACCTGTATCAGGATCTGTCGCGCCGCTTCTACCGCGCCAAAGACTTTCTGTTCCTCGGCCGCAGTATCCATTTTCCGATTGCCCTGGAGGGCGCGCTGAAGCTGAAGGAAATCTCCTATATCCATGCCGAAGGTTACCCGGCCGGCGAGATGAAGCACGGGCCCAACGCCCTGATTGACGAGAGTCTGCCGGTGGTGGTGCTGAACACTCGCGAGGACGGCAATCGGGAAAGCGAGCTGCGTTACGAGAAGACGCTTTCCAACATCAAGGAAGTAAAGGCGCGGGATGGCATCGTGATTGCCGTTGTGACCGAAGGCGACACGGAGGCCCAGGAGGGCGCGGACCATCTGATTCCGATTCCGCGCTCGGCCGATCTACTCTCGCCGCTGCTGGCAATCGTGCCGCTGCAATTGCTTGCCTACCACATCGCGGTGCGTCGCGGCTGCGACGTGGACCAGCCCCGCAATCTGGCCAAGTCGGTAACCGTGGAATAGACGGGCACAACTTCTGAGGCGGGGACCCACTGGCGACGCCTCTGCAAACGAACCCACCTGGGAAATCCAGAGTTGCATGACAGCCACCAGGCTGCCAGCTTCCGGCCAGACCCAATCACGGATTCAACATCCCTGCGGATTCAACCCTGCCGGATTCAACCCTGCCGGATTTAACCCTGCGAAGACCGGTCTTGTGTGCCTCTCCTGATCTCGAGCGCAAAGGGAAGCAGGATGCAGAACAGCCAACTGAACTGTCCACCGCCGAAGAACACCAGATAAAGCTGTGCGAGAGGCAGCAGCACGACCAGCGCCACGGCCGCAAGCTTGGACTTCTCTTGACGGTGCCCTACAGAGCAGCGGCTGAACAACAGGACGGCGGGCAGTACCAACAGGCTGAGGTCATGGATAAGCGCGTGGTAGCTAACCAGCAGGGTGATCACCAGGCTTGAGGCAAACTGTAAGTCGAACGTCCGCTCCGGCCTCGCCCAAGTGCTCGTGTCCCACTTTTTCATCGACCAGAACAGAAGGGCCGCGGACCCGATCAAGACGACCAGTTGCAGATAAGAAGCCGGAAGCCATGCGGCGAATAAAGCGTAGGCGAAGCCGCGAAGGTTAGGCATCGTTGCCCGTGCGATGTGGAAGCTTTGACTTCCTGCTACCGGCCTCATTTCCCAGAGCAGGCGCGGATAGCTGAGCAGCCCCTGCCAGCCCATGA
This sequence comes from Terriglobia bacterium, assembly GCA_047514915.1. Classification (GTDB taxonomy): domain Bacteria; phylum Acidobacteriota; class Terriglobia; order JAJPHL01; family JAPKYU01; genus CBDBKE01. The sequence goes on along the minus strand of JAKZXP010000315.1, from coordinate 4,747 downwards.
GCAGCCAGGAGACCAGCGCGAGCCATGCGCCAACGACTGCAAACCCCCAAAAGACTCTGGCTTTCTTTCTTGCGCCCAATGCGATCAGGAAGGGCAGGACCAGATGGAACCTGAAAAGACCGGCGGCTAAGAAACACCCTGCCGCAAACTGCCGGTTGCTTCTCAGACTGAGATACACCAGCGTGTAGACCAGCAGCAGCAAGATGGAGTCCTGCCCCTGAAGGAGCGCAGCCAGCAAAGGCAAAATCGAGATCGCGACCACGAGAAGCCGCTCCCCGGTGCCGAAATGGATTGCGTGAGGTTCCAGCAAAAAGGCCACCAGACCCAGAACGTACAGGTTGGCAAGGACCCACAGCAGATAGGCCGTCGAGTAGGAGAAATAGGTGAGCGGGACGAAGAGGACGGCCTCAAAGGGCGGATGGATGAAAGGGAGGGGATCGGGGCGAGCGGTGTACTCCCGCTGAACTCTTGTTTGTGTCTCGTAGTTGTAGAGATCGCTTGCTGAGCCTTGCCGGACAATCTTGCCGGCGGCGTAGAAGGTACTAAAGTCGGCGGAGATGCCGCCCCTAGACGTCTTCAGTGGCCACAGGAGCAAGAGGAAGAGAACGGAGGGTGCAACCAAAACAAAGAAGACGAACTTCGCTCTTTGGCTCATGAAGTCTCTGCTGATTTACACGATATCGAGAGGCGGAGACAGGTCGCCAGGTTTAGGCGGTTCCTGACTCGACGGTTACGATAGTCACACCTACCTTCGCCCCCCCAGTGCAGTTGCAGTAGCTCGGCCCAGCGCCAGGTGCCCGTCTGCTCATCCGACTCTGCCTGTAGGTGCGCTACGGTGCGGCGCCCCGGGGCATCCCCCATCAGAACTCGGAGGCATGGTCCAACCTTCGAACTAGGCCCATTCGCTGCGCAATCGTCACCACGAAAATGTACATGCAGAAATATTCCACCGCAAACGGAGGAAACCCAAAATAACCAACCACGGGCATTTCGAAGATTTTTACGCTGGGCAAAATGGGAAAAACATAGATCCACTTCGCCGTCGACCAGTAGTTCCAGAATTCCCAAAAAACTCCGCACACTGCGCCGGAAACCAACAGTGCATAGAGCCGTCCTCGCTGGCCCTGCGCCAGCTCGTTCTCCAGCGAGGTGGCGCCTAGCCGGGCATTCAGCGGGTCGAGCAGGAAAAAGAAAGCCAGCCAAACCAGGCCGAACAGATACGCAGCAGCAGCGCGCGGCACCACCAGCGGGATCAGCAGCATCACCGCGCCGATCCCAGGGAACAGACGGCGGAGGCCAGGGGGAACAGCCAACGGCGCGTAGGTCTTTCGCCACAAGCCGGCGGCGCGCAACAGAAAGGCCGTCTCCAACATCGCCGGCCAGATGGTGGAGAAGGCCCAGGCGTAGCCGAAATAGCGGACCGTTGGGTTGAGGGGCAGATCCGCGTAGATCCAATTCCGAAGCCGCAGGTTGTAGGCCTCAAAGATGAGCCAGAAGGGGGCCGACACGATGGCGGCGACCAGGAACTCGCGTCCCCGTCCATGGAGCAGCGATTCCCCGCGCAGTGAGTAAACCGCCGCGTCCACGGCCGCGATGTAGCCGGTCCAGGCAATCGGGGTGAAGAAGGTGGCTACCGGCTCAATCCCACGGAACATCAGCGCCTCGCCCAGCCCAATCACCGCGAGGCCCAGGTAGCCATAGCGTGGGTAGGGACGCAGGTGCGGGCGGCTCAGATACAGCCACACCAACCATCCGGCCGTCAGCACCCACAGCGCGATGCCCACTGCCGTCATGCAGCTGCGACTTTACCACGTCAGCGACGGGCAAGAACGCCTCTGCCGGCGGGTGGCCATCATGTAGTAAGCTTCTTCGTCCTAGTAAGCTTTTACCGGCGCATGAGCGACGTGGCCCCGCGAGTTGTGGAAGCACCGGCACTGGTGGCGATTTCCGCTGGCTGGTTCCTCATGGGCAGCCCAGAGGGACACGGTCGTGCCGAGGAACGGCCCTCGCACCGCGTCTGGGTGGACAGTTTTGAAATGGCCCATTGCCAGGTCACCAACCGCGAGTATGTGCGCTTCCTCGAGGCCACCGGACGTCGGCCGCCGCCGTTCTGGAATCAGCCTGAATTTTCCGCGTCAGATCAGCCTGTGGTCGGCTCAAGCTGGTTCGACGCCATGGCCTACTGTGACTGGCTGAGCCGGGAAACCGGTGAGTCCTACCGCCTGCCAACGGAAGCCGAATGGGAACGAGCGGCTCGGGGCGGCGCCGAAGGCTGCCTCTATCCCTGGGGCGACAGCGATCCAGCCGGGCGGCCCGCCTATGCGCAGCGCTGGAAACAGGGGCCCGAACCGGTGGCTACCGCGCCGCCGAATGCCTACGGGCTATTTGACATGTGCGAAAACGTGCACGAATGGTGCTTGGACTGGTACAATCCCGGTTTCTACGCCACTTCGCCGGAACGCAACCCGGCGTGCGCCCAGCGGGCCACTTCCCCAGCCCGCCGCGCCTCGCGTGGCGGTTCGTGGCGCCACCACATCAAGATTTCACGTTGTGCGGCGCGCAGCAGCATCCCTGCGGAGTTTCACTACGCCGACTACGGCTTCCGCATCGCCCGCAGTGAACGTCGTTTTCCAGCACTCGCGGTTTAGCGCCACGTAATGCGAAGGCTGGCGTTACAATAAAGGCTCCCATGATCTCTGCGAATGGCAATCGTCTGCGGCGCGTGGTGGTAACGGGCATCGGCGCCGTCAGCCCAAACGGGGTGGGCCGTGAGGCCTTCTGGCAGGCGACCTGCGAAGGACGCAGCGGCATTCGCCGCATCTCCCTGTTTGACCCTTCGTCGCTGCCCGTGCACATTGCCGGGGAAATCCCCGGCTTCGAGCCAGACCGCTACGTTACTCCCAAGGAACGCCAGCACGTGTCACGCGCGGTGCCGGTGGCGCTGGCGGCCTCCGAGGAAGCGCTGGCCGACGCCGGCCTCGATCCGCAGGCAATGGACCTGGAGGCCAAGCGCAACGTAGCGGTGGTGCTGGGCTCGGGCGGCGGCAGCCAGGAGTTCACCGAGGAGCAGTACCGGCTTTACTATGCCGGCCAGATCAAGAAGGTCAGCGTCTATACGATTCCCTCCTCCACCATCGGCACCCTGTCCAGCGAAGTCTCCATGCGCTTTGGCTTCCGGGGCTTCAGCCACGTGATCTCCACCGGCTGCACGTCCTCGACCGACGCGCTGGGCCACGCGTTCCGCAACATCCAAATGGGAGTGATCGATACGGTGCTGGCCGGAGGCGTGGATGCCCCCATCGCCTACCTGATTGTCCGAGGCTTTCACCTGATGCGGATCCTGACCACCAGTTGGAACCACGCCCCGGAGCGCGGCTCCCGGCCGTTTTCCGCCGATCGCGATGGGTTCGTGCTCGCCGAAGGCGGCTGGATGCTGGTGCTGGAGGAGCGCGAACGGGCCCTTCGCCGCGGCGCGCCGGTCTATGGCGAAATCGTCGGCTACGGCTCTTCCTGCGAAGCCTACCACCGGGTGCGCCTGGAAGAGTGCGGCGAAGAACCGGCACGCGCCATGCACCTGGCCCTGGAGGAAGCCGGCTTGCGCCCCGAGCAGATTTCCTATGCGAACCTGCACGGCACCTCCACCGTGTTGAACGACCGCGTGGAAACGCGCGCGCTGAAGCTTTGCTTTCAGAGCCACGCCCGGCGCCTGGTGACCTCCGCGTTGAAATCCATGATCGGCCACCCGCAGGGAGCCTGCGGCGCCGCCGGAGTGGCGGCCACGCTGCTGGCGATGCGAGATGGCCTGGTGCCACCTACCACCAACCTGGATGAGCCGGACCCGGAATGTGACCTGGATTATTCACCCCAGCCTGGGCGCCGGATGGAAATTCCCTACGCACTGTGCAACTGCATCGGCTTTGGCAGCAAGAATTCCGCGCTCGTGCTGAAAAACCCCAATGAGTGAAGAATGGGAGTACAGCCGTTCCTTCTTCACTCTTCACTTATAACTTTTGATTGCTATGTTCGTGGCCGACCGGCGCATCCATGTCCAGGAAATGCTCGACGTCGGCGCGGGTAGTGACGCCGAGGTCGCCGAGAGTCTGGCTGATCTGCGGCGAATCAACCGATTCCTGGGCGGTCAGGGTGTGCTGCGGAAGCTGTTGCGCGAACAGGTGCGGCGCACGGGCTTGCGCGCCTTTTCTCTGCTGGACGTAGCCACCGGCTCCGGCGATCTGCCGGCGGCGGTGCGGCGCTGGTACCCTCAGGCGCACGTCACCGCTCTGGAGTTGCACCTACGCCACCTGCGCCTGGCCCAGACGCCCGGCGTCGGGCTGGTTTGCGGCAACGCCTTCCACGCCCCGTTTGCGACGCGCTCCTTCGACTTTGTGGCCGTCTCCCTGTTCCTCCACCATTTGCCCGACGTCGAGGTGCCGCACCTGCTGCACGAGCTGGCGCGGCTGGCTCGCCGCGCTCTGCTGATCAATGACCTGGACCGCCACTGGGTGCCGTTCTACTTCCTCCGCTGGACGGCGCCGCTGTTCGCGCGCAGTTCGATCACCCGTTTCGACGGGCCGGCCTCCGTGCAGCGCGCCTTCGGGCCGGGCGAGCTGAAACAGGCAGCAGGAGAGGCCGGCTTCCGCCACTTCCGCACGCGCTGGCACGTGCCTTTCCGCAGGTCGTTGGTGGTGAAGCTGGATGACTGATTGTCGATTTCGGATTGTCCATTGCCTGTAGCCGAGACCTGATG
>JAKZXP010000314.1:0-9061 GCA_047514915.1 Terriglobia bacterium | reverse complement strand
TTACACGCGATCCCTTTATTGTCTACACCTCCAATGTCTTCGCCATTCTGGGGTTACGTGCCCTTTACTTCTCGCTGGCCGGTCTGATGACAATGTTTCACTACCTGAACTACGGCCTGGCCGTGATCCTGATGTTTGTCGGGACCAAGATGTTGGCCTCCGGCTTTTTTCATATTCCCATCACCGTGGCCCTCGGCGTGGTCGTGGCCGTCTTGGCGGGCGCGGTGGGGGCTTCGCTGATCTTTCCCAAGAAGCAAGACGAGAAGCTGGTGGAAGCGGATCAGTGAGCTGTTCTACAACGGCTCGCCGCTCAGCGGAAAGTGACCTTAGTGCCGGCGCGGCCGCAGGAGTGCTTTCTGAACTTATCCACCTTGTAAGGGAAGTCCGACCGGTAATGGGCGCCCCGGCTTTCCTCGCGGGCCAAGGCAGCGCTGGCGATCAATTCCGCCACAACCAGCATGTTACGGTACTCGAAGGCGGAACGGCTGGCCGGCCCGGTGTCGGCGGCCGCCGAGGTCCCCTCTAGCTGTTCGGCGCGCTGCTGAAGCCTTTCCACCAACAGACGTAGTTCCTTGCCACAGCGGATGATACCGGCGTGCTTCCATAACAGGTCGCGCAGTTCGCGGATGCCGGCTTTCGGGTCTGCTGCGAGGGTGGGCAACCTCGGCGTTGGGCCATGGGGAGGCGGCTCCGGCACCGCATCCGACACCATGGCCTTCCCGGTCCGCGCTCCAAAGACCAAACCTTCCAGGAGCGAGTTGGAGGCCAAGCGGTTGGCCCCGTGCACGCCGGTGCAGGCCACCTCACCCGCCGCATAGAGGCCCGGCAGGGTTGTGCGCCCCTCCAGGTCGGTGGCCACGCCGCCCATCGAATAGTGGGCCGCCGGCCGCACCGGGGCTGGTTCGGTTGCCAGATCAATGTTGAACTCCAGGCAGGTGGAGTAAATCCGCGGAAAGCGATTGCGGAGAAACTCCGCCTCCATGTGCGTCAGGTCGAGGAAGACATATTCGGTGTGGGTGCGCTGCAGCTCGGAGAGGATGTCGCGGCAGAGCACGTCGCGCGGCGCCAGCTCGGCGTCCGGGTGATACTGTGGCATAAAGCGGAGGAACTCAGCGTTCTGCAAGATGGCCCCTTCGCCGCGTAGCGCCTCCGACAACAGAAAGCGCGGCGCGCCCTTCAGGTAGAGCGCCGTGGGATGAAACTGGACGAACTCCATGTCGCTCACCTCGGCGCCGGCACGGTAGGCGATCGCCACCCCGTCGCCGGTTGCCACCTCCGGATTGGTGGAGTCACGATAAACCTGCGCCAGGCCGCCAGTGGCCAGCAGCACCGCGCGGGCCACAATGCTCTTCAGGCTGTTGTCCTGCTGGTCGTACACCACTGCGCCGGCCACGCGCCCGCCTTCCACAAGCAGCTCGGTGGTGGAGGAAAAGCTATGAAAGCAGACTTGCTTACCAAAGTCTCGAGCACGGGCGAACAGAGTCCGCACGATTTCCCGTCCGGTCGAGTCCCCGTGGGCGTGCAAGACCCGTGATCGGCTGTGGGCTCCTTCGCGGCTGAACGCTAGCTTGTTTCCGGTGCGGTCGAACTGCGTGCCCCACTCAATGAGTTCCCGAATGTAGCGGGGGCCCTCCTCGACGAGCGCGTCTACTGCCGTCTCGCTGCACAGCTCGTCGCCCACCCGCAGTGTGTCCTGGCGGTGCAGCCTGACCTCGTCCTCGTCGCTGAGCGCGACGGCAACGCCTCCTTGGGCGTACTCGCTGGCCGACTCCGACAGTTGGTCCTTCGCGAGCACCATTACCCGCCCCGCTGATGCCAGCTCCACTGCGGCTCGCAGACCAGCCACGCCGCACCCGATGACCAGGAAATCGGTGCTCGTCACCGCGGGAAGGGTCATGTCGAGTGGATGATAGCACGCCTGACCTGTCCCGATGGCAAAGGGCGCACTGCCGCAATTCGTCGCGTCCACCATGCCCCGCCGAGAATTTCTAGCCTGACCGCTTTTCTCGGATGGGATCGTCGTGGTACAAGCAAGCTACGGGCATGAAGATGGCAAAAGCTTCCGGGGCGATCACAGTGCATGCGTCCAGCGCGCGCTACCAAGTACTGGTCGAGCGCGGCTTGCTGGCACGCGCAGGGCGGCTGCTCGACAAGGTGGCCGCCGGGCGGCCCTGGGTGGTCGTCACGGACAAAATTGTTTGGAAGAATTGGGGCAGGGCACTCGGTTCCGCGCTGGCCCCGCGAAACTACGGTCTACTGCGCATCCCGCCTGGGGAACAACAGAAAAGCTTTCGGACTGCCGAACTCTTATGCGAGCAACTCGTGCGGCAGAGGGCGGACCGCGATAGTCTTCTGATCGGCTTCGGCGGCGGCGTGATTGGGGACCTGACCTCCTTTGTCGCTTCCGTTTTTCTGCGCGGGGTTGACTATGTCCACATTCCAACCACGCTACTGGCGCAGATTGACAGCTCGGTGGGTGGGAAAACCGGCGTGAACCTGCGCGCGGGCAAAAACCTAGTGGGCACCTTCTACCAGCCCCGGCAGGTACTGGCTGACCCGGAGGTGTTGCGCACGCTGCCGGCACGTGAGCTGCGCGCGGGTTTGTACGAGGCCGTCAAGGCCGGAATCATCCTTGACAAGGGCCTGTTTGAATTTGTTGAGCGGCGCCGCAAGGACCTGTTGCAGAAGAATCCCGACGAACTGGCCGAGCTGGTGCGCCGCTCGGTCGCGATCAAGGCCTGGGTCGTGGCCCGGGATGAAAAAGAAAGCGGGCTGCGACGCATCTTGAACCTGGGGCATACGGTCGGCCACGCTTTGGAAGCCGAGACCGGCTACGGCTATTTCCTGCATGGCGAAGCGGTCGCCTGGGGCCTTCGCGCGGCAACCCTGCTCGCCGAGGAACGGCGGTTGATTGGGAAGGCAGAAGCCGAGCGGATCCACGCCTTGGTGAAGAGCCTGGGGCCTTTGCCGCCGCTGGGTCGCGTGGCGCCGGCGCGGCTGGCGGCCCGCATGCTGGCGGATAAAAAAACCCACCGGGGCGTGCTGCATTTTATCCTGCCTGAAAAAATCGGGAAGGTGCGAATCGTGCCCGGAATCGAAGCCGACGCAGTGGCGCGAGTCCTGGAACGCCTGCGTAAGGAGCCGGCATGAAGGGCACGCCGTCCCGCTCTCCCCATTCGGCACTGCGGACTTCAGGAAGTGGGGCCACCTACGTGCGCGGGATGTTTGGGCGCGTCGCTCCCCGGTACGATTTTCTCAACCACTTGCTGTCGCTCGAGGTGGACCGATGGTGGCGCCGCACGGTGGCTCGCCGGTTCCGGCACACCCTGGAACGCCCCGGGGCGCGCGTGCTCGACTTGTGCTGCGGCACCGCTGACCTTGCCGTGAGCTTGGCCAAAGTTGCGCATCCTTCGGCTCGCATCCTCGGCGCCGATTTCTGTCGCCCCATGCTGGAACGCGCGCGGGACAAACTGCTCCGCCGCAGACTTGTCCCAATGCTGGCTGAAGCGGATGCGCTGGTGCTGCCCTTCGCGGACAGCTCATTCCACCTCGTGACCGCAGCGTTCGGTTTTCGCAATCTGGCCGACTACGAGGCGGGCCTCCGCGAAATCTTCCGCGTGCTCATGCCGGGCGGAGAGATCGGCATCCTGGAATTCTCTCAGCCGCAATCGGCGCTTTTGGGACCGCTCTACAATTTCTACTTCCGTCACGTGCTGCCTCGCGTCGGCAGCGCGTTCTCCGGAGATTCCGGAGCCTATCAATATCTGGTGAAGTCGGTGGCGGAGTTTCCCTCACCCGAGGGTTTTGCCTGCTGGATGAGGGAAGCGGGCTTTACGGAAGTGGCATTCCAAACATTAACGGGCGGGATCGCCTGCCTGCACACCGGCCAACGGCCCGCTTGAATCGCGCCCGCCAGTCGCGTATTCTCGCTGGAACCAGACCGAAGGAAGTACGGCCAATGGAAGTACGGTTGGAATACGACGGTCCGTTTGCGGTGGTCCATCTCCGGGGGGACTTGCGCCTGTGGGGAAAGCAGGGGATGGCCGATAACATCCGCGAAACCGTGCTGGAGGCGGTCAAGAGCAACCTGGTCGTGCTGATCAACCTGACCGAGGCACACACTGTGGACAGCCGTGGCATCGGCTGCCTTGCCCGCTGCCTGGCTAGCGCCGTCGCCCAAGGCGGTGAATTGCGCCTGGTGGTCCCGCCCGGCCGCCTACGCCGTGTCCTGGAGGATGTTCGCCTTCTTTCTGTTTTTCCCACTTACGACACCGTCTCCGCGGCCAGCCAAAGCCGCTAGCATACCGCTCGTCTCTGTTTGTTGCTGGGTGGAGGAAAGGCTAGCGGGAGGCGTGTTGTTGGAAATGAGTGGCCAGGCCGGCCACAATCTGGTCCATGCTCTCGCGCAGGCATTCGTTCAGCGCTCGGACGACACCTTCTACCGAACGCTCACCAACCGGCGCTTCATGGGAGCCTTCCCCTGACCAGACCCGGGCCCGGGTCTTGACCTCCACCAGTTCGACGCTCAAGCCCACTCGGGCAGAGACGCTCCCTGCGGAATCCACTTCTTCCAGGTGCTCGACGCGACCGCGCAGCAGGTAGTCAGCGCGCGAGGCGCCCCGCGTGCCGGTCACCGAACGGAACATCCCCGAGCGCCGGAGGTGGGCGATCAGATTTTGCGTGACCAGGTCCGGAGGCGTGTCCACCCAGCGGTGGTACTCGTAAAAATCCACGCGGTGGGGGCCGGGCCGGTACATCAACCGGTCCTGGGAGAGCGCTTGGCTGGCCCGGAAGCGGGTCACGGCGATCTCCACGGGCGCGGTGACGGCCGGCTGCGGGGCTGGCAGCGACGATTCCAGCGTGTAGTAGTGGCTCGGGGGAACTTTGCCGGCGCAGCCGCCAAGCCACAGCAGCAATAACGCAGCAGTGATGGCCAGTGTGCCCCAACGTGCAGAACCGGGCCCGATCACCTCTGGCTCCCTGCTCCCGATGCAGGTGCCTTTCCGGGGCTGCTGGCCACCGGTTTCTTGCCCGCACCGGGCACCCGGCGCTCCGGTTTGGGAATCACCCGCACCAGGCTGAACGGCCGCTGCTTCAAGGTGTCAGAGAGCTGGCGGAGGTTTTGCGACGTCACCCGGATATTTTCCATGGTCTCGTCCAGATTGTCGGAATTGGTAGTCATGACGACGTTCAACTGCGTCATCAGCTCGCGCGCCTCCTTCAGCGTCTGGGAAAGCTGGGCCAGCGAGGCCCGCAGGTCGGGACGGTTCTCGGCCACCACCGCCTGCACCTCAGCAATCAGTTTGTCCATCTTGGCGGTGGTCGCGCGAAGGTCAGCCATGAACCGGTCGATCTTGCCGGAAGCGTTCTCCAGGTTGGTGGCGATCTTATCAATCTTCGGCGACTGGCGCTCGATCATCTCGTCGGTCTGCCGCAAAACGCTAGCCAGGTATGCCCGGTTTTCCTCGCCGGTGATTTCGTACAGGTTGACCAGCAGCTGGTCCACTTGCGCCGAGATCTGGTTGACGTTCTTGTGCAGGTCCGCTGCCAGAGGTTGTGCCACCTCCACCAGCGCGGCCATCTTGCGCATTAGCGCCGCCGGGTCCTGCGACTCCACGGAAGCAATGGTGCTGCCGGGTTGCAGGGTGGAGGGTGCCTTGCCCGGCTGAATTTCTATGTAGTTCTCGCTCAGCAAGCCCAGTTGGGAAAGGCCAGCCACGCTGTCGGTGGGCAGGGGGACGTCGGCCTTCACGTCCAGGCTAATCTCAATGCGGGAGACATCCTCGGAAGAGACCCCCACGGACGTGATGTTGCCCACCTTCAGGCCACCAAACCGCACCAGGGCTCCCGGCTCCAAGCCGCCGGCAAAGTTGAGGTAGGTCTTGTAACCGACGTATTTTGTCCCCAGCCCCACCCCCGTCATGTAAAAGACCGCCGTCACCAGGATGGCCACCGCGACCAGCACCATCAGGCCCACTTTTGCTTGGTCGTTCATATCGATCCCGCCGAACCAGCGCGGTTTTGCAGCTCGGGCCTCGTTGATTCCGCTGTCTTGTCGTTGCGGCCGGTTTCGCCTTCTGTGCCGAGCAGCGCCTGGACGTAATCAGCAGCCTCGAGGCTCTCGTCGTCGGGAACGCGGTCCAGGAACTGGCGAACACGGGGATGTGTGCTGCCCTGGATTTCCTCGCGGGTACCGCTGGCGATGATCCGCCCCTTCTGAAGCATAGTGATGCGGTCGGCAATCAGGAAGGCGCTGGCCAGCTCGTGGGTGACCACCACGATCGTCATGCCGAACGCCTGCTTCAATTTTACGATCAGCTCATCAATTCCAGCGGCAATGATGGGGTCCAGGCCGGCGGAAGGCTCGTCGAACAAGAGGATCTCCGGATCCATGGCCATGGCGCGGGCGACGGCGGCTCGCTTCTTCATGCCGCCGGAGAGCTGGGCCGGCATGTAGTTCTCAAAGCCCGCCAGCCCCACCTGCTCCAGTTTCATTCGCGTGATGATCTGGATGGTGGACTCTTCCAATTCGGTGTGCTCGCGCAGCGGCAGAGCCACGTTGTCCCCCACCGTCATGGAATTGAACATCGCTGACCCCTGGAACGACATTCCCATCTTGCGTCGGATCTGATTCAATTCGCGCTCCGGGAGGCGGCAAAAGTCGTGTCCCATGATGTAGACGAAACCAGCGGTGGGCTTCTCCAGGCCTACGATGTGCCGCAGCAGCGTGCTCTTGCCCGAGCCGCTGCCGCCTAAGATGACCATTGTCTGGCCGCGCTGAACTTCCATGCTGACCCCATGCAACACCGGTCGCGTGCCGTAGTGGGCCACCAGGTTCTGGACGGAAATAATCGGCTCCATGCTCAACGTTCCGAGTCTGAGGTTCAAAGGCAAGTTCCGACCTTGGACCTTGAACTAAATCGTCAGCCTAGCACATAAAAAAAACCCGTGACGACCACGTCCACGATGATCACGCTGAAAATGGAAATCACCACCGAGGAGGTGGTCGATCGCCCTACACCCTCCGGCCCGCCGGTCACCGTGAAACCCTCGTAGCAGCCAATCTGCACGATGACCACACCGAATACGACGCTCTTGATCAGCCCTGAAATGATGTCGCGCATTACCAGCGCTTCGGCGGTGGCCAGCAGGTACTGGCGCAGCCCCATCCCCAGCTCGGAAGTATAGGCGAACGTCGCCCCGCCTAATATCCCCATCAGGTCGGCGATCATGGTCAGACACGGCATCATCACCATCATTGCCAGAAATTTCGGGACCAGAAGGAAGTGAATGGGGTTCAAGCCCATGGTGACCAGCGCATCCACTTCCTCGCTGACCTTCATGGTCCCCAATTCGGCAGCGAACGCCGAACCGGAACGCCCAATGACGATGATGGCGGTCATCAGGGGACCGAGTTCGCGGGTTATGGAGACGCCTACCAGGTCCACCACAAGGTGAAGGGCGCCGAACTTCCTCATCTCATAGGCGCCCTGGAGGGCCATGATGAGGCCAATAAAAAAGCCAATCAGGCAAACCACGGGCACGGCCTGGATGCCCACCTGCACCATCTGGTGGATGGCACTGCTCCAGCGCAACCGGCTACCGCGGAACGGCGCGACGAACGTCCAATAAAATCCGGCTTTGGTCTGGCGGGAAACGCCCCCCATATACTCCAGAAAGCGGACCGTATGGGCTCCAATGGTGGAGAGCATGGCGGTGCTCAGGTCGCGAAACTCTTGGGCGGTTCCCTCGGGTGGGCGGGGCGCCGGCGCTAAGCTTTCAGCGCCTCTTCCACCGTGTCATAGATGTCGAAGACCTTGATCAGTCGGGTAAGTTCCAGCACCTGTCGCGGCGCCTTGTTGAGTCCGCAGAGCGCAAAACGGATCTGTGCCTTCCGCGCCAGCTGCAGCCCTTCGACAAGCGAGGCGACTCCGGAACTGTCAACGTACTTGACCCCGGCCAGGTTCAACAGCACGCGGTCTCCGCTCTTCTGGTTCAGCTCGTCCAGAATGGTCTGGCGCACCTGAGGGGAGGAGTACAGGTCAATGTCACCCACCACGTCAATCACGGAGGTTCCGCCTTCTTTGCGGACTTTGATCTGAATGCTCATTCTGTGACAGCGCCAGTTTCCACGCGCCGGCGCGGGCGCAAAGATTTGGCCAAGAACAGCTCGTTCCCTTGTTCACTGGGCCGGTAGCGAACTTCGTCCATAACGGAACGGATCAAGTGTGTTCCCAATCCGCCGGGTCGGACTTCCTCCAGGGGGCGCGGCTGTAGGCTGTCCGGTCGCGGCTGTAGGCTGTCCGGTCGCGGCGAGCGTCCCTGGTCCACCAGCAGGAACTCGATCCGGTCCTCCTTGGCGGAGCAGGAAAGGCCGATTTCCCCGTCTGTGCGGCCCTGGTACGCATGGCGGATGACGTTGGCGCAAGCTTCATCCACGGCCAGGATGATGAACTGCGCTTCGTCCTCAGCAAAGCCGCAATGCTCGGCCATTTCCCCAACCAGGCAGCGGACTGTGCGCAACAGCCGGGGGTCGCTGGGAAAACGAAGATCCAATCTCAAAAGCGCACCCCTAGATCAGTTGGGAAGAAAAGCGAATGTATACCAAACTTGACCAAGCACCAAGGGGAAAAGCCAAGGGGAAAAGCAGGCGCGGGCCTGGCCGTGGCTTTCGGTCCGGCGTCTTCTCCCAAGGAGCAGGTCAACCCCTGGTCCCAAGGGGCAGGTCCCCTCCTGGTTGTGAGGAGATCACGGCAGGGATGACCGTTGGGCCGATCGCCTTCCTGCGTTAGAATGAAAACATGCGGCATTTCCTTGTCATCACGTTGCTTGTTTGTTTTTGCGTGCTTTCGAGCCTGGCCCAGGGGGGAGGGGGGACGACCCTTGGGGCAAGCCCGCGCGAGGGCATCCGTACCGATTCGCCAGCGACATTCCCTCCCTCCGCGTCTGCCAAACTCTTGAAACACCGGCACGAACAGACCAAGAAACTCAGCGGCCAGTTGGTGCCGGTGTTTCAAGAGTTTGGCAGACGCGGAGGGAGGGAATGTCGCTGGCGAATCGG
>JAKZXP010000313.1:0-2916 GCA_047514915.1 Terriglobia bacterium | reverse complement strand
GTGTCTATCGGAACCTCGGACGAATGCTGGCTGAGTTCGCGCACTTCCCGCGCTACACCCGGCAGAATGTGGCCCAGGTGATCCCCTACGATGGCTTCGAGAATTATGAGGAGGCGGTGCGCCGCGGGCGCGGCGTGATCTATTTAACCGGACATCTGGGAGCGTGGGAGCTGGGCGCGTTTGCTCACTCGGTCTACGGCCACCCGCTTCACGTGCTGATCCGACCGCTGGACAATCCCTACCTGAACGAGCTGGTGAATCGCCGCCGCACCCTGGCTGGTAACCGCATCCTCGAAAAACGCGACTTCCTCCGCGGCATCCTGGAAGCGCTGAGGAAGAACGAAGCAGTGGGCATCCTGGCAGACCAGAATGCCTCCCCGCAGGACGGCGTCTTTGTCGAGTTCTTTGGCGTGCCGGCCTGCACCGCGAGCGGACTGGCAAAGATCGCAGCGCACGCAGAGGCCGCCGTGGTGCCTGCCTTCGCCTTCTGGGATGCCGCGCAGGATCGCTATCGGTTGCGGTTTGACCCGCCGCTGGAGCTGGTGCGCACAACAGACCTGGACCAGGACGTGGTGGCTAACACCCAGCTTCTTACCAGCGTTCTGGAGCAGCACATACGCCGCCATCCCGACCAGTGGCTGTGGATTCACCGGCGCTGGAAAACCCGACCGCCCGGCGAGTCGCCGCTGTATGAGTGAAGAGTTCAACGCAGCCGTGTGTAGAATGGAGGGCAAAATGGAACGCAGTGCGGAGTGGACACCCGGTTACCTGCGCCTTTTAGCGACGGGCCAGCTTGCTGAGCGCGGGGCGCGCCTGGAAGCCTTGCTGGCCTCCTGTACGGTCTGCCCATGGGATTGCCGGGTGAACCGTCTGGAGAACGAAACGAAGGTCTGTGCCGCCGGTTACCTCCCGATTGTTTCCTCCTACGGGCCGCACTTCGGGGAAGAGCCGGCCCTGAGCGGGACGCACCTGCCGAGCGGGGAGGCTCGTGGCGCCGGCAACGTCTTCCTGGGGCATTGCAATATGCGCTGCGTCTACTGCCAGAACTGGCAGATCAGCCAGGACCTGCGAACGCAGCGACCCACTCGAGAAACAAGTCTGGAGCGGCTGGCCGAGATCATGTTGGAACTCCAGCAGCAGGGCTGCCACAACATCGGCTTGGTCTCGCCCACGCATTTTGCGCCGCAGCTCGCGCGGGCCGTGGAGATCGCTGCCCGGCGCGGGCTCCGCCTCCCTCTCGTCTACAACACCAATGCCTACGACAGCGTGGAAGTGCTGCGCCTGCTGGAAGGAATCGTTGACGTTTACCTGCCCGACCTGAAGTACAGCGACGAGGAGACGGCGCGAACCTACTCCCGTATCCCACACTACGTGGCCAGCGCGCGGGCCGCGGTCAAGGAGATGCACCGGCAGATGGGAGACGAGCTGGTCATGGACGAGCGGGGGTTGTTGCGCCGCGGCTTGGTGATTCGCCTGCTGGTGCTGCCCAACGACCTGGGCGGGCTGCGGGAAACGCTGGAGTGGATCGGCGAGGAGCTTTCCCCGCGGGTCACCGTGAGCGTGATGTCGCAGTATTACCCCACCAATAAGGTCGGCCGCGCTGATCCGAGTGGCGGCGAGGAGCTGTTCCCCTTGCTGAACCGCAAGGTCCGGCCGCGAGAATGGGAGCGCGTGCTGGAATGGCTGGAGGAATTCGGTTTCGAGAACGGGTGGGTTCAGCCTCTGGAGGAGGAAGCGGCCGAATATTACCGACCCGATTTTTCCGACCGGCTCATGCCTTTTGTTGACGCCTGCGATTTCCGCTAGCTCAACTCGACGTCCTGCCGCCCTCAAGGGCTGGCACACCAGCTTGTTCGACAGCTCAAAGCTCCAACTTGCCTTTGAACAGCATGTCCTTGAGTTTAAATTTTTTCTTGATCTTGAACTGGCCAACTTCGGCGAAGAACTCCACGGATTTGTGGCGGAGCTCGATGGGAATTGCCCGCGGAAAGGAAAAATACAAATTGGGAACTTGTCCCTGGGCCAGGCGCTCCTCGGGCAACTGGGAAATGCGCACGTCTTGCGCCATGATTCGCTGCTTATCACCTGTCTTCAGGTAGGTGCTGGCCTTGACTTCTTCTAAAGTCGTGTCGGTCATCTCGACCATCGGCATACCGCCGAGCACCACCTCATACTCGCTGGGCGCCTGCTCAAAATACTGCTCGGCCTGTTCGGGGGTCAACATTTCGGCCTGGACTTGCCGGCGCTCAAGCGCCCGGCGGACGGGCAGGGCGCTGTCCCAGCGCACCAGCACCAGCCGGCTGGCTGTACGCGGGCCGCCGCTGCTACCCGAGATTGGAGGGCCGCCTCTACCACCGCTCCCGAGCTGGTTGGGCTGGTCAGCCAGGGGTGACCCGCCCCCCGCGCCCTGACCGGACCCCGATTCGGCAAGGAACGTCAGTGTGACAGTCTTAGCCCACGGCGACTTTTCCAGGACCTTTTGGATCTCTTTCTCGGACCACTCGGTGTACTTCTTATTTGATTTCCAGGGATCGGCCGCCCAGAGCGAGCTGCCGCTGAGCGCTCCAAGAAGAACAAGGCAGAGTATATGTCTCACGCCAACCCGCATGACCCTTCTCGACACCCACTGGCCGCCGTGAGGCCGCCAGCAAGGAGCGGCGCAGCACCCTGTGCCGTGTTTAAAGCTCCAGTTTGCCTCCGAACAGCATGTCCTTGAGTTTAAACTTTTTCTTAATCTTAACTTGGCCGAGTTCGGTGACGAACTCCACGGATTTGTGGCGGAGTTCGATGGGAATCGCCCGCGGGAAGACGAAAAACATGTCGGGAACCTGGGCCTCGGACTTGCTCGTGTTGGGCGCCTGGCCCTGGGACATGCGCATTTCCTGCACCATGATCCGCTGTTTATCCCCTGTCTTC
>JAKZXP010000312.1:0-4398 GCA_047514915.1 Terriglobia bacterium | reverse complement strand
AGCGTTCCAGGCGTCGGAACTCGGCCGAGCCAAATTGGTGCACCGACCGTTGCAGCAGGGCCACTCCCAGCACCGCCTCTTCCAGCGTGGGTCCGGCGAACAGCTTCTCAGCTACGGCCAGCAGCAGATCGGAATCGCCCGTGGCCAATATCTCCCGCCGCAGCCTCCCGGCCAGTTTTCTGACTTCAGCCGTGCGCCAGCCATAGGCCCGCACCGGCTCCTTGAAGAACCGCTGCATCTGCCGCGCAAAGGCCGGCGACACCTTGCTCCGAAGCTCACGGCGCGTGGCGCGGACTAACTGTTCTGCGCGATTCATGGGCAACCTTATGCCATGGAGGCCCAGATCTGGCAAGCGAACATAATTTCGTTTCGGGACTCCTCCGGCCAGCCGCGCTACAATCGAAGGGTGACGGCGCGGTACGAGATCCTGGAGCATCCGGCCGACGTTGGGCTGCTGGCCCGCGGGGCTTCGCTGGCTGAGATGTTCGAGAACGCGGCAGCAGGAATGATGGAGATTGCCGTCGAGCCGGACGGCGTCACCGAGCGCGAACAGAAGCGCATCGTGGCCGATGCCCCGGACCGCGAGGCGCTGCTGGTGAACTTCCTGCAAGAGGTACTGTGGTTGGTGGATGGCGAAGGCTGGCTGGCCCGCCGCGTGGCGGTCACCCAAATCAGCGACACCCGCGTCTCGGCGACTGCCTTCGGCGAGCCGCGCGACGCAGCGCGCCACGCCATGCGGGTGATCATCAAGGCCGTCACCTATCACCAGCTTTCAGTGCGCCAGCAGTCCGAAGGCCAGCAGTCGGAAAGCCAGCAGTCGGAAAGATGGAGAGCGGAGGTCTACTTCGACATATGATCCCCCTCGAAAAAATTCAGAAACTGGACGACTACCGCTACCTGATCCCGCGCGGCACGCGGCCCGGGATGCGCACCGACGCCCTGGTCTACACCGACGCCGGCCTGCTGGAACACATCGTGAAGGACCTGTCGCTGGAGCAGGCCGTGAACGTGGCCACACTGCCCGGCATTGTGGGCCGGTCGCTGGCCATGCCTGACATTCACCAGGGCTACGGCTTCCCCATAGGCGGGGTGGCTGCCACCGACTGGAACGACGGCGTGGTCTCGCCGGGCGGAGTGGGCTTCGACATCAATTGTGGGGTGCGCCTGCTCGGCACCTCGCTGAGCCAGCAGGACGTGCGGCCCCGCCTGCGGGAGCTGGTGCTGCAACTGTTTCGCGACGTGCCCTGCGGCACGGGCGGCCAGGGCCACGTCAAGCTGTCGACGGCTGAGCTGGACCACCTACTGGTCCACGGAGCGCAGTGGATGGTGGAGCATGGGTACGGTCAGGGCGCTGACGCCGAGTTCACCGAGTCGGGCGGGGCGCTGTCGGCGGCCGACCCTGCCAAGGTCTCCGAACGCGCCCACCAGCGCGGCCGCCCGCAGGTAGGCACGCTGGGCAGCGGCAACCACTTCCTGGAGGTGCAGTTCGTCCAGCGCATCATTGATCAGCAAGCGGCCGAGGCGCTGGGCCTGGTGCAAGACCAGGTGGTGGTGCTCATCCACAGCGGCTCGCGCGGCCTCGGCCACCAGGTCTGCACCGACTACGTAAAGATGATGCACGGTGCCATGCAGAAGTACGACATCACGCTGCCCGACCGGCAACTGGCCTGCGCGCCCATTCAGTCGCCCGAAGGCCAGGACTACCTGGGAGCCATGGCAGCGGCGGCCAACTACGCCTGGGCCAACCGCCAGGGCATCACCCACTTCACGCGCAAGGCGATCCAGCGGCTGTTCGGCGAGCAGACCCCGGTGCGGGTGATCTATGACGTGGCTCACAACATCGCCAAGCGCGAGCGCTACCTAGTGGAAGGCGAGCGAGAGCCGCGCGACGTGCTGGTGCACCGCAAGGGGGCCACACGCGCCTTCCCCGCCGGCAACCCCGAAATCCCGGCGCGCTACCGCCACGTGGGCCAGCCGGTGCTGATCCCCGGGAGCATGGGCACCGCCTCCTACGTGTTAGTGGGGGCGGAAGGGGCCATGCGCGAGACCTTCGGCAGCGTCTGCCACGGCGCCGGGCGCATGATGAGCCGCACCGCCGCCAGGAAGGGCCGCAACGCGCGGGAAGTGCAGCAGGCTCTGGAGGAGCAGGGCATCCTGGTGAAGAGCGAGACGCGCGACGGCATCCTGGAGGAGATCCCGGAAGCTTACAAGGATATTGACGCCGTCATTGACGTGGTGCACAACGCCGGCCTCGCGAAGAAAGTGGCCCGCCTGCGCCCCATGGGCGTCATCAAAGGCTGACTGGCGGAATGCCAAGCGACCGCACCGCGACCGTCAGGGAGCGGTCCTCACCTCGGTCTCAGCCGCTTTACTATGTTCCACTCATCCCACTGCCGCTGTCCTGGTCGCAAAGCCGAGCGACGAACAACGCGCGTCCCTTTTCATTGCCAGCCGGCGCGAATAAAGCCTAACCCCTGACGTGGTGGCTCTCGGGTTATCGCTCTCGGGTTTATGATGATGAACTGCATCGAGGACGATGAGCCCAGACGCCAATCAGGTTGCACCCACATGGAAGACACGGCTGCAGACGTGGGCTGATGCCGACCCACTCCAGCAGCATGAAGCCAAGATCCTGCTTGCCCTGACGCTGGTGATCGGCGCGGTGGTCGGGTTGGTGGTGGTTGGCTTCATCCTGGTAACGAGCAACCCTGGGCCGCGCACGCGGAATTCTGCGGGCCGTCGAGCGCCGTGGACGAGCCACTGGCTCGCGTGCTCGCGCGCCTGGCGCAGCGATTGGTCCTGTGTTGATCGGGAAAATGGTATAAGAGTGGCGTAAGGATATCGCTCGGGAGAAATAACATGCGGGCACTCGTGACCGGGGGTACCGGGTTCATCGGACGTAGGTTGGTGAAGAGCCTTACGCGTCCGGTGGTGCTGAGTCGGAATCCGGAGCGCGCTAAGAAGCTCCTGGGTGAAGTTGAAGTCCACCTCTGGGAGCATCCGGGCGCCCTGCCTCCGGAAGCTGCCTTCGACCAGGTGGAGGTCGTCTTTCACCTGGCTGGCGAGCCGATCGCCGCAGGCCGTTGGACCGAGGCCCGCAAAGAGCGCATCCGCGAGAGCCGCGTCCGCGGCACCCGCAGCCTCGTCACCGCCATCGAGTTGCTGCACCAGCGGCCCCGGGTGCTGGTTTCGGGCTCGGCCGTCGGTTACTACGGCAACCGCGGCGAGGACGTGCTGGAGGAGTCTGCAAACCCTGGCAGCGATTTCCTGTCCCAGGTGTGCAGCGCCTGGGAGGCCGAAGCCAACCGCGCCGCCCCCCTGGGACTGCGGGTGGTCACGCCACGCACCGGGATCGTGCTGGGCCAGGGAGGGGGCGCGCTGGCCAAGATGTTGACGCCCTTCAAGCTGGGCCTCGGTGGCCGGCTGGGAAGCGGTCGGCAGTGGATGCCCTGGATTCACATGGACGACTTGGTCGGGTTGCTGCTGCACGCGGCCGAGAAGAGCGAGATTTCCGGCGGCATGAACGCGGTGAGCCCGACGCCGGTGACCAACCGCGAGTTTACCCGGACTCTGGCCTCGGTGCTCTGGCGACCGGCCATCTTCCCGGTTCCGGCATTGGCTCTGCGAATGCTTTTCGGTGAAATGGCTTCGATCCTGCTCAGCTCGCAGCGGGTGGTGCCGCGCGTCGCCGAGCAGACCGGTTATCGCTTCCGCTACTCAGCGCTGTCTGAGGCTCTGCGCGCCATTCTCAGAGGTGCGCGGTCATAATTTCCCCTCGAGGGCACACAGCGGCAACTATAATCAAAGCAAGGCGATGAAGTGCGTCTTATGCAATCAGAGGAGCGGCAAGCGGTACTGCCCGGGAGTGCGTGGCTACATCTGCCCTCCCTGCTGCGGCACGGAGCGCGAAGTTTCCATCGAATGCCCCTTTGACTGCGTGTATCTGCAGGAAGCGCACCGCCGTGAGCTCGAGCGTGCCGAACCTCCAACCGAGGTGCCTTATGCCGGTCACGAAGTTCCCCGCGACTTCGTGCACGAAAAGGAGCCATTCATCGGCGGCTTGTCGCACTCGTTGCTGCGCTACGCAATGAACAACCCAGGGATGGTGGACGCCGACACGCGAGCCACGCTCGACGCGTTGGTCCGCACCTACGAGACACTCTCCAGCGGCCTGGTCTATGAGACGCTGCCCGAAGGGTCGCTGCGGGTCAACTTGTACCGGGAGTTGCAAAAGTTTTTCGAGGACTGGCGGAAACAGGAGTCGCAGCGTGCCGGCATGGAGGTGATCCGCGACGGCGACGTGTTGCGCTCCCTGGTGTTCCTGGGACGGCTGGCGCAGGTCCACGATAACCGCCGGCCTCGCGGCAAAGCTTTCGTCTCCTTCCTCCGTCGCGTCTT
>JAKZXP010000311.1:0-4158 GCA_047514915.1 Terriglobia bacterium | reverse complement strand
GTGGTGCGCCCGGGCCAGCATCTCGCGGGCGATCGCCACTCCTTCGGCCCGCGCCGCTTCAGCCGACTCGGCCTTACGCATTCGCTCCATGAAGGCGTCCGGGACGGGCACTCGCAGCTCGTTGATCATAAACTCTGCATTCCGGTAGCTGGTCAGCGGCCAGATGCCGGCAACGACGGGGATCCTGAACGGTTCAACCTGGCGGACCAGTGCTTCCAGTTGGTCCAGGTCAAACACAGGTTGGGTCACGATATATTCGGCACCCGCCTCGATTTTCCACCTCAACCGGCGCAGCTCTTGGTCCATGTGGACCGCGCCCGGGTCGGCACCCACCCCGATGAGGAAACCGGTCTGCGAGCCGATTGGGCTGCCACCCAGATCCAGGCCCCGGTTCAGGTTGGCAACGATGTTGGTGAGTCCGATGGCGTCCACGTCAAAGACGGCGGTGGCATCCGGGTAGTTGCCCAGCCGCGGCGGGTCGCCGGTAATGAGGATCAGATTTCGGATGCCCAGGGTGTAAACCCCCAGCAGGTCCGACTGCATGCTGATGATGTTGCGGTCGCGGCAGCAGTAGTGCAGGACCGCTTCCAATCCCGCCTGCTGCTGGATCAGGTAGGCCAGGGCCTGTGCGCTCATCCGCGCGCTGGCCCGCGGCCCGTCGGGCACATTGATGCAATCCACACCGTGGGCAGCACACAGTCGCGCCCCTTCGATTTCTTTGCTGGGGTCGGAGCCGCGGGGCGGCAGGATTTCCACAAAGACGGGGAACGCCCCATTCTTCAGCTTCTGGCCCAGCCCTGATTTCTTTTCCTGCGGGATCGGGGGCAGCGCCTTGGGCCGATCCTCGACCGCTGCGGTCACCTGGAAATGGGCATGCGTCGGCTGCAGAGAGCGGACCTCGTTCTTGAGCAGTTTGATGTGCTCGGGCGTAGTGCCACAACAGCCACCAATGACCCTGGCGCCCGCTTGAGCGAAGCGCCGCGAGTACTGCGCCAGGTATTCCGGCGAGCAGAGGTACACATGGCGCCCTTCGATATTCGCTGGTGTGCCGGCGTTCGGCTGCACTGAGAGCGGCTTCCCGGTGGCCTTGCGCATCCGCTCCAGAACCTCCAGAGCCAACTTGGGTCCCACCGAGCAGTTAACGCCAACCACGTCGGCGTCCCACTCCTCCAGGCGGCGGGCGAAAACCTCCGGGCTGGCGCCAAACAGCGCGTTGCCCTCCTCGTCCACGCTCATCTGCGCCATGATCGGGAGGTCGCAGGCCTCCCGGGCAGCGAAGATGGCTTCGCGGATTTCGTTCAGGTCGCCAAAGGTTTCCAGCACAATCAGGTCGGCGCCGGCCTCGGCCAGGGTTGTGATTTGCTGCTGGAATGCTTCCCGCGCTTCCTGAAAGGAAGTGGGCCCCAGGGGTTCGATCCGTAGTCCCAGAGGGCCCACGGCGCCTGCCACCCACAAATCCTCGCCAGCGCACTCGCGTGCCAGGCGCACCCCCGCCTGGTTGATGTCGCGCAGCTTTTCCGCCAGGCCGAAGGCCGCCAGCCGCAGGGAGTTGGCTCCGAAGGTGTTGGTTTCGATGATTTCGGCGCCGGCACGAACGTAGCTCTGGTGGATTTCTTTTACCAGCCCTGGATTGGAAAGATTGAGTTCGTCGAAGCAGCGGTTGATGAAGATCCCCTTGGAGTACAGCATCGTGCCCATGGCGCCGTCAGCCACCACCACCTGCGTCTGGATGCGCTCCAGCAACCTCTGCGCGCGGCCGTGCATGCTGAGGATTCTATCCCACCCCGCCGGTCAGCCACAATCGGCTGCTGGGCAGTGAGGCTGTTTATGGTGCATTAAGGGAAAGATAGTTGCTACTGCTGTTTGGCGGTGCCGGGGGCGGTCAGCTCAGCCAGCGCGCCAGCAATAGGACCTTGCCGGTGGAGAGAGGAGCGATATAGAAACTTTCGCCTGCACACTCCAGCACGAACAGGTGGGGATGGCGGGGATCTGGCAATGCTGGGCAGTTCTGTTCCAGACCCTGCTTCAGCCGTTCGACGACTTCTGGCCCGTAACCACGGACATCTTCAACTGCAAACGCAATTCCAGCGGCCATCATTGGAGCATTTCCTCTCTTCTCTTCTAACACGCAGGCCGGCATAAAGTTTCTCCAACCTCCAATCCATTAGACGCGGTTGCTTCCCCTGAGGTCGCATCTTTTCTAGGGGTGCTTCCCGCCGTGCTAACATCTTGCCTATGGAGGTACCACTGGCGCTGCGGCTGTTGGCCGTTGGCTTCTTTGTGGCCGCCAACGCCTTCTTTGTGGGCGCGGAATTCGCCCTGGTGAGCATCCGACCCACCCGGCTTCGGCAACTGGAGGCGGAGGGGCGCAGCGGGGCCAAGATCGCGGTGCGTCTTCACGGCCAGATTGACCGCGTCTTGTCGGCCACGCAGTTGGGCATCACCCTGGCCAGCCTAGCCCTGGGCTGGGTGGGTTAGCATACGGTGGCCGCCTTGCTGATGCCGCTTTTGGCGGCATTTACGCCGGTGGCACGGCTGGCGATTGCTCACTCCATCGCTCTGGCAGTTGCTTTCTTGATTATTACCGCCCTGCACCTGGTCCTGGGTGAAGTCGTGCCGAAGAACGTGGCTCTGGCCCGGAGTGACCGTCTGGTGCTGCTGATCGCACGGCCCATGGATCTGTTCGTGCGGGCCACCCACCCCTTTCTGCGCGTCCTGGACGCGGCTGCCACCGCGATCTCCCGCCTGTTCAGCGCAGCCTCGACGACTCACCGGCACGTGCATTCCCCGGAGGAGCTGAAGATGTTGGTGACCGTGGGGCGGGAGAGTGGACTGCTGCCCGAGCCGCTGGAGGCAATGGCGCACAACATCTTTGATCTGGGGGAAATTCTGGTCCGCGAAGTCATGGTGCCGCGCCCGGATATGGTGAGCGTCTCGGTAGCCACCCCGTTGGAGGAGCTGGTCAGGCGACTGGTTGAGCGCCCATACTCTCGCGTGCCGGTGTATGAAGGCTCTCCCGAGAATTTCATTGGCGTTCTCTACCGGAAGGATTTGTTTCGGGTGTTGGCCGAAGGGCAGGCTGCTCAGCAGCAGGGACGGCCGTCCGGCGAGTTCCAGCTCCGCAGCCTGGTCTGCGACGTGCTGATTGTTCCCGAAACCAAGCCACTGAGTGAGTTATTGGAGGAATTCAAGCGGCGCCGACGGCACCTGGCCCTCGTAGTAGATGAATTTGGCAGCATCGCCGGACTGGTCACTGTTCGGGACGTGCTCGAACGCATCGTGGGTGAGCTAGCTGACGAACACGCTGATGAGGAAATGCCGGCTGGCCCCGCTGTGCTGGGTTTGGTCCTGGAGGGGTCCACTAGGATTCACGAGATGGAGGAGCGGTGCGAAGTTCGCCTGCCGCGCGACCGCGGGTTTGAGACGCTGGCCGGCTTTCTGCTAAGCAGCATGGGCCACATCCCCAAGGTAGGCGAATCGTGCGTCTTTGATGGCTGGCGATTCACCGTGGAGGCGATGGAGTACCACCGCATTGCCTCGGTCCGGCTGGAGCGCATGGAGGCCGAGGCGGAGCCGGACGCCGAGCCTGCCCAGCTACCTTGACCGTTTTCCCCGCCGGCTTATCCGATTTCCCCACCGGTCCCCCTGCTCAAAGTTCCGGACGATGGTCTGGATGTCTTCGGTAACGGTGATCTCTTGCTGAACGATGGTGGACTTATCCACTGTCACGCGCGCGGCGTGCTCTTCAAGCTGGGCGAACAACTCGGGGTCCTGGAACGGGGGGACCAGCTCGGATTCAGGCCACGGCAGCAGGAGGTAGTCGCCGGGGATGATGGCGCTTATCTTGAATTGCCCATCCCGGTCAGGTACCCCTCTGTGGAAGTAGCGGCCGGAGGCCCGCTTCTCCGGGTCAGTACTGAGCACCGCGACGTCGACACTGGAGGTCGGCTTCTCATCTTCGTCCCGCAGCAAGCCAGTGACCGTGCCACCGGTGAAGGCCAGCACTATCTCCAGAGCAGGGGCTGGCGCGTTCTCGTTGACGGTCAGTCCTGGCTCGACCAAGTTCTTCCCGCCGGCGCGCACTTCCCCGACGTAAAACCATCTATTGCCCAATGGCGTAAACATAGCTTTGAGGGAGCTCACGGTCACGTTGTACTG
>JAKZXP010000310.1:0-6225 GCA_047514915.1 Terriglobia bacterium | reverse complement strand
GCGGTCACCGTCTGGGAAACTGACACCACCACCGCCACCTTCACGCCGGAATAGCACCCCGCCTTGACTCCGCACCGCTGGACGCGGCCACAGAAAAAGGTCAGTGCCCGCGTGGGACTGCAGAAGTTGAGCTCAGGGCCTGGGCCTGGGGCATCAATATCGTTCCGCCAGCCGCTCGCGCCGGTAGCGTTCCTTCAAGTACTTCTCCGCTTCGGCCAGAGCGCCCTGGGTATTGTCCTTGGTCCGAAGCGCCTGCTGATATTCATTCACGGCTCGTTCGCGCTGCCCGGTGATGTCGAAGATTTTGCCCAAGTTGATGTGGCTCCAGACCTCAGTCCAGTTCGGCTCCAGGTCGCCGTTGAGTGCTTCGCGGAACGCGTTGGCAGCCGACTGGTAATTGTTTTGGGCAAAGAACACCTCGGCGATGCGGAAGTGGGCCAGCGAGCTGTTCTTGTTGATTTCCAGCGCCTTCTGATATTCCTTCAGCGCTTCCTCGTAGTAGCTCACGTCGGTCCACTGCTCTCCCTTGCGAATCGCCACCTGAAGGCGAATCTGGTCGTTGTACCTCAGGATCTGCCTGTTCGGGTCCACCGTCACGGTGCGTGGGCGTCCGAAAGTTTCGACGGTGAAGTCCGAGGCAGTGCCGACCACCTCGATGCGCCGCACGACAGGCTCCCCGTCGGTTTCAATGAGCACTTCCACCGGCATGCGGAAGGTATCCATGTCCTGCTTGATCTGGCCCACGATTCTGAAGCCCTTGCTGGTGCGGTAGACGGCATAGTCAGCCTTGAACTCCGGTGTTCCCGGGGATTCCAGCCACTGGATGAAAAAGCCGCTCAAATCCTGTCCGCTGACCTGCTCAAAGACCTGCCGCAAGTCGTCCGTGGTGGCCTGCCTGCCCGCGTAGGTCGAGGCAAACTGGCGCAAACCCTGAAAAAAAGCATCGTCACCAATGACCCAGCGCAGCATGTGCAAGACCATCGCGCCCTTCTTCGCCACCACGGCGTCATACTCCAACGAGAACTCCTCCAGGCTGGCGGCGCGGAAGACGGGTACCCTGTCATTGGTCAGTGCCGAAATCGCGACGTCCTCGACCACCTCCTCCAGCGCTGCCTCTCCGGCGGATTCTTCCACGTAGAGCAGCTCGCTGTAGCTGGCCAGCCCTTCGTCCAGCCAGAGGTGAGCGCGGGAAGCTGGGCTGACGATGCCGCGCCACCACTGGTGCGCCAGCTCGTGCGCCAGCAGGCGGTAGTTGAGCTGGTCCCCGATGGCGCCTGGAGAGAGGAAAACAATTCCCGGCGCGCTGTAGCCGTTCACCGAGCCTTCGTCAATTTCCACCAGCGATACCGTGGAGTCCGGCGTCGGCCCGAACTTACTGGAGAAAAAGGTGAGGATTTTGCCGGCGCCTTCGCCGTAGGCTTGCGCCTGGGCCTGCTCAGGACCGCGAAAATAGACGTTCACCGGCGCGCCTCCGCTGGTTACGCGTTGTGGCTGCTCGCGGACCACCGCCAGGCTGCCGGGAAACGCGGGGCGATCGTAGACAAAGCGGAAGGTGTGCCTGCCTCCCGGGCCAATCTCAACGGGCTCACTTCGGCCGGGCGCAACCACCACCAGGCCCTGCGGTACGGTCACATTCATCTCCGCGGTGAATCGGTCCGCCTGGTAGTCAGAGACGGGGAACCAGCGCCCGGGATATAGCAAATAGCTGACCTCTTCGCCGACGTAGGCCAGCTTTAATCCTTCCACCGGCTGGTTCTCGGCGTTGACCAGCCTGCCGTCGTATTCAAACAGGATGCTGGTGCTTTCGGCCGCACGCAGTGGCCGCTCGAAGTTGACCCGCAAAGTGCCCTGCCGGGGGAAACGTTGCGAGAGAAGCAATTGGCCGTCGGCGTCGGTGATTTTGGTGGGGACCAGGTTGTTGTTCAATTCAAAGGTGGCCGATAGCGTGTCCACCACGGGCACGAACTGGACCAGCACGCGGGCGCGCAACAGGTGCTCCCGCGGATCCAGCTCAACATCTATCACGTACTTCTCGACGTCGATCCGCGCGCCCCTTTGCTGTCCCCATAGGGAGAGGGAGGCACACGCCAGCACCGCCGCCAGAAGGGCCGCCGAGAGCGACCGCGGCCTGCGGGCTGCGGACTTGGGCCCGCCGCTGGTGAACCTCCAGCGGTGAACAGCCGAAGAAAACATCAAACACTCCTTTACGGCCCTACCTACAATCATACGATGATCAGGGTAGGACTTTGGGTGCAGCTGGGGGTGCGGCCGGGGGTGCGGTCGGAGCGCAGCTCTTCAGCATTCCCACTGCCCGGTCGGCCGCTCGTCCCAGGGGATCAGGGACCGGGGTCAGCTTGCGGGCCACCTCGGCCAGCCCCACACGCATCACGTTGCGCGCATCGCGATTCGATAGCAGGCGCCGCGCCTCTTCGGTCACCCGAGTCGGGGTAAACGCATCCTGGATCAACTCGGGGACCAGGCGCCGCTCGGCCACCAAGTTCACCATACTGTAGAAAGGCGTCCTTACCAAGAGACGGCCCAGCCACCAGGTGGGTTCCGTCACTCGGTAGACCACCACCATGGGCGTGCCGAGCAAAGCCGCTTCAATGGTTGCCGTGCCGCTGGCGACCAGGGCCAGGTCCGCGTGGGCCAGCACGTCGTAGGTGGCGCCGCGCACCACGGGAAGGGGCGCCTCGGGCAGGGGCAGTTCCGGCGGCGCGGCGATCAGGCTCTGGGCGCCGCAGCGCCCCGCCGCTTCCAGCAGCACCGGCAGGTTCAACGATACTTCGCGGCGTCGGCTGCCGGGCAGCAGAGCCAGCAGCGGCTGTCGCAAGTCGAGCCGTTGCCGGGCAAAAAATTCTTCGCGACTCCACCGCGGGCGAACGCGGCCGGCGAGCGGGTGGCCGATGTATTCAACGCTCACGCCGCGCTGGCGGAACCAGGTTTCCTCAAAGGGGAAGATGCACAGCAGCCGATCCACCAAACGCCGCAACTGCCCCACTCGCCACGCCTTCCAGGCCCACATCTGCGGCGCCACCAGGTAAAGCACTGGGATGCCATGGCGGCGAAAATGGCGCGCCAGCCGCAGGTTGAAACTCGGCGCATCCACCAACACCGCCAGTTCGGGGCGACGCTCCAGAGCGTCAGTTACCAGCCGTCGGTACTGGCGCCAGACCCGCGGGATTTCCGCAGCCACCTCGGCCAGGCCCACCATGGCGATGCTTTCTGAACGGAGCAGAGCTGCGCAACCCACGTCGCGCAGGCGTGGGCCGGCGCAACCGAAGCATTCCGCTTCCGGAACGCGCTCGCGCAGCGCTTCCACAAACCAGGCCGCGTACATATCTCCGGAGGCTTCCCCTGCTGAAAGAAAGATTCTCGGACGTTCCGGCTGGTCTACCATCGGGGGGCCGGCTCCTATTATACCGAACGCCGCCGCCGCTCGGAGCCATCGACTGGAAGGCTACATCGCTTGCTGACGCGTGCGGCTCTCCAACCGCCGTGAAACAGTGACCGGATTCGGAGTCGGGATCGTTCAGGAGCGGTTGGCCCGGTCCTCCCCCAGCGCTGCTAGGAGCAGCGCGCGCTGCGAGGCTTTCGGGTGATCAGACCAAGGCCAAGGCTTACTTCGCAAAGCTCGCCACGCTGGGTGCCAAGGCGGATACAGTCAGACCCGAGCTTGAGGAAGCCCGTCAACACGCCGGTGCCAACGCCACCTCGCCCTGAACTACACTGGGCCAGGACTTTGCCAGACCCGCCCCGCCACGAGCGGGGCGGACTTTTCGGACGCGGCGCTAAGATCTTGCGTCCAGCAGGCTTGCCACCACCTTGGGATCGGCGGTGGGTAACCTACACACGTAATTTTCGCAGATGTAGGCTGTGGCCCGTCCCTGCTTCCGGCGCATGCCCTTGAGAAACGGCAGCCACTCGACCAGCTGCTTTTGGCCCCGAGCCCCATCGGCCAGCAGCAGGATTTTGTTGGGGATGAAGCGCTCGTGCACCAACCGGAGCAGGGCACGCGTGTCGGCGCCCTTCGGGTCGCCGGCAATGATGATCTGCTTCGGTTTGGACAGGCTGAAATCCAGCGCGGCCACCAGTTGCGGTAACGCCTGAGGCGCCCTTTGAAGGCGCTGCCCAAACACGGCAAAGCTTTTTTTCGCTTTCTCCTCCCACGCCTTCCGGTCGGTCATCTGCCACAGGCGCAACAGGTTCATCGTGGCCACGGAATTGGGTGACGGCTCGGCCCCGTCGTAGTCGTCGCGCATGCGCACCAAAATGGAGGGATCATCTCCACTGGTGGCAAAGTACCCCCCCTGGTTGGAATCCCAGAACAACTGGTCCTGTATTTCTTGTAGCCGCACGGCCCAGGAAAGCCAGCGGACGTCGAAGGATGCTTCGTAGAGGTCGAGCAGCCCCTGGATCAGGAAGGCGTAATCATCCAGGAAGCCGTTGATGGCCACATCCCCGGCACGGTAGCGGCGCTTCAGCAGGCCCGTCTTGCGGTCGTAAAGCTTGGACTGGAGGAAGCTGGCAGCGGCGCTGGCCGCCGCCAGATACCGAGGCTCATCCAGCACCTGGGCCGCGCGGGCAAAGCCGGAGATCATCAGGCCGTTCCAGGCGGTCAGAACCTTATCGTCGCGCAGTGGGCGCGGGTGCCGGGCGCGGGCGGCGAGCAGCTTCAGCCGGGTCGCAGCCAGAAGTCCCCGAACCTCGCGCTCTGACTTGTCAAATTCCCGGGCCGTTTCGGCCGCCGAATGACGCACCATCAGAATGTTGTTGCCCTTGAATTCGCCCTGAATATCCTTTTCCGGGGGCACATTTCCGGATGGCTCTACACCGTACTGGTAGTTGAAAATCCGAGCACGGTCGCGCCCCAAGACCTTTTCGATCTCGGCGGCCTCCCAAACGTAAAACGCTCCCTCGCCGTGCTCGGGCTTGCCGTGTTCCAGGAGGCTGTCTGCATCTTCGGCGGAATAGAACTCGCCTTCAGGCCCGCGCATGTCGCGCAGCACGTACTCCAGGATGTCGCGGAGGATATCGGCGAAAAACAGATCCCGCGTAATCTGGTAGGCGTCGGCGTAGGAGATGGCGAGCTGGGCCTGGTCGTAGAGCATCTTTTCAAAGTGCGGCACGTGCCAGGTCGCATCGGTGGAATAGCGGTGGAACCCGCCGCCGACATGGTCGTGGATGCCCCCGCGGGCCATGGCGCGCAGCGTGTGTAGGGTCATCTGGAGGGCGTGCTCGTCTCCGGTGCGAGCGTAGTAGCGGAGCAGGAAGTTGAACACAACGGGGCGCGGAAATTTCGGCGCGCCGCCGAAGCCGCCGTACTTCGGGTCGTATTTATCCTTGAATTTTTGGTAGGCGGTCGCCAGCACCGGCTCTCGTGGGGCGCCGGCATCTCCCGCTTCGGCCTTCGACCCCGCACGCAGAGCCTGCGTGATGCGCTCCGTGGACGCCAAAATCTTCTCCCGCTCCGTTTCCCAGACTTCGGCGATCCGCAGCATCACGGTGCGGAAGCCGGGGCGGCGGCCACGGTCCTCCGGGGGAAAGTAGGTGCCGCCGAAGAAGGGCTTCAGGTCAGGAGTCAGGAAGACCGACATGGGCCAGCCGCCGCTGCCTGTGGTGGCCTGGACGAAGCTCATGTAAATGCGGTCCACGTCGGGACGTTCCTCGCGATCCACTTTGATGCAGACGAAATGGCGATTCATCATCTCGGCGATGGCCGGATCGGAAAAGGACTCGCGCTCCATCACATGGCACCAGTGGCAGGTGGAATAGCCCACGGAGAGGAAGATCGGCTTTTGCTCGCGGCGCGCCTTCTCGAAGGCTTCTTTGCCCCACGGATACCAGTCCACGGGGTTATGTGCATGCTGCAGCAGATAGGGACTCTTCTCCGCGATGAGGCGATTCGTGTGCCGGGGCTTGTCCTCCTCCTCGCCCGCAACTCCTGCTAGCTTGTACGAAGTATCAGCGATGCCGGAGGGTCCAATCCAGAACCAGCCGGCGACCACCAGGAAGCCGACCCCCAGAGCGGGAATCCAGAATTTTCTTTTCCGCACGACCATCACATGCAGATTGCGCAATGCCCCGCAGGCTCCAGCGGCCAGAGAATTGCCTGCGTTCGATCGAAATTGAATACGTGGCTTTGCAGTTAGCTTTTCTTTGCCCCTAAAGGCCCTCTAGAGGCCCCTAAAAGAAATCGTTGCACAGAAGCTGGGAAAAGTACAG
>JAKZXP010000309.1:0-3556 GCA_047514915.1 Terriglobia bacterium | reverse complement strand
GCTTCCGGGCTGGGTATGCAAACCTTGGTCTATGACATGGTACCTGTGCCTGCCTCCCTGGAGCGCAAGGTGAAGGCGGTCGCGTTGGAGGAACTGCTAGCAAGCAGTGATTTCATTTCTCTCCACGTACCCCTGCTCCCGCAAACCCGGAATTTGATGAGACTCGAGACCTTTCGAAAAATGAAGCCCACCGCCTTCCTGGTCAACACCTGTCGCGGTGAGGTCATAGACGGCGCCGCGTTGATCCAGGCTCTAGACGAAGGGCTGATTGCCGGGGCCGCCCTTGACGTCTATCCTCAGGAGCCGCCGCCGCCCGACTCGCCGTTGCTGCGGCATCCGAAGATCATCGCCACCCCGCACGCCTCCTTCTATTCGGAGGAATCCCTGCAAGAGTTACAGGAAACTGCGGCGACGCAAATGGCAGACGTGCTGAGGGGCAAGCTTCCCCGCTG
Source organism: Terriglobia bacterium (assembly GCA_047514915.1). Taxonomy (GTDB): domain Bacteria; phylum Acidobacteriota; class Terriglobia; order JAJPHL01; family JAPKYU01; genus CBDBKE01. Next base: position 3,104 of record JAKZXP010000309.1, on the reverse strand, counting down.
GATTGTCAATCAAGGAGTTCTATCCCAATCCAATCTCCGAGCTTCTTTCAGGAAAAGAAAAGCAGCGACCCGGTCTCATTCATCCACCGGGTGAATTCCCGACCCGTACAGCGCGTTTAGAAATCTGGAACGTAGGACCAGCTACCGGCTCCAATCCGCGGTTGCTTTCTTCCGCCCACGATCTGACAAACCAAAGGCCCATCGCGTCGGAGACGTTAAAACCCTGGGTTGACAAGACGGCACCGATCGGGCATGTTGAGCAGCGCGAATCGTCTGGAGGGCGCTGTGAAATGGATACGTGAAAGAGCGTTGCGCGGAGAGTTGCTGGCCGGCACCTTTCTTAATCTGGGTTCCAGCCTGACGGCGGAAATCGCCGGGCGAGCTGGGCTGGATTGGGTCGTGATTGACCTAGAGCATGGTGCCGGCGACCGCCAGAATCTGCTGCTTCAATTGCAGGCCCTGGAAGGCACCACGACCGTACCGCTGGTGCGCGTGCCGTGGAATGACCTGGTGTGGTTCAAGCGAGTGCTCGACCTGGGAGCTTCCGGCGTGATGGTGCCGTGGGTGAATTCCGCCGAGGAAGCCCGGCGCGCGGTCGCGGCCAGGCGCTTCCCGCCGCAGGGAACGCGGGGCGTGGCCTCCTCGAACCGGGCGTCCGCATTTGGTGCCGACTTTGACGCCTACTTTCGCTCCGCCAACGACCAGTTGCTGCTCGCAGCCCAGATCGAAACTCGCCAGGCACTAGAGTCGGTCGAGGACATCGCAGCGGTCGACGGCGTGGACGTACTGTTCGTCGGTCCGCTGGACCTGAGCGTCAGCCTGGGCGTCCCGCGCCAACTCGCCCATCCCGACATGCGCGCGGCCAAGGCAAGAGTGGTCGAGGCATGCCGCCGGGCAGGCAAGGCGGCGGGGATCTTGATGGCGCGGGAGGAAGAAATCCAGGAAACCGTTGACAGCGGTTTTTCGTTTGTCGGCCTCAGCTCAGATGGCGCGGTCGTGTTGCAGGGAATGAACCGGATCGTCGCCACGTTTCAGACCGCGTTTCAGAAGATGAAGGGCAACAAGGGAGGGCCGCCGTCGTCTGCCTGAATTCCTACACCTTTTCTTAGCACTGGTCTTAGCACTGGGTCTTACGACCGTTCTTAGCACGGGTCTGAACACTCGATCAATCCGGCCCGCGTAAGCGTGGTTGTGTCCCAGGAACCTTGCGTGGAACTTGTCTGGGAAGCAGGGGAAGGACCGCGCAGAGGGCGCCGTTCAGCCCTGGCGCTTGCGGTGCTCCTTGAGCGTGCAGTGGTCCATCACCACCAGCAAGCCAGCGCGGCGAGCTCGTTCGGCGGCTTCCGGATCTTCGACGCCCTCCTGCATCCAGACAGCGCGGGCGCCGATGCGGATGGCAGAATCCACAATCGCCCCCGCGTGCTCTGAGCGACGGAAGATGTTCACCAGGTCCACTTTCTCCGGCACATCTTCCAGGCGGGCATAGCTTTTCTCTCCCAGCACTTGGGTTTCGTGTGGGTTGACGGGAATAATGCGGTACCCGGCGCGCTGCATGTATTCCGACACACCGAAGCTGGGCCTGTGACGTTTGCCGGAGAGCCCGATCACGGCGATCGTGCGACAGCTGCTGAGGATTTCGTCAATCTCCCGGTCCAGGTTGCGCATGCTTTTCCTAGGCGAACATGGCCTCCATCTCGCAGCAGTAAACTGCCCTCGGTGGTAGGGCTTTCCGGCCTTTAGACGGCGGCGCTGCTCGCCCGGCTACCTTCTTGGTGGGCCTGTCCCCGGCCAGCTGCCTTCCCGGGCAGAATGCGCCGAAAGCGTTCCACTTCCCGCGGCGTCAGATGCCGGTATTCCCCCAGCGGCAGGTCGTCCAGCTTCAGGAAACCGATTTGGACGCGCTTCAGCTTTTCCACCAGGTGGCCAACGCTGCCGAACATGCGACGGATCTGGTTCTGACGGCCCTCGATCAGCTCGACCTCATACCAGGGGTTGGAGGTATCGCGCAGCGAGCGAATCTTGGCCGGCGCCGTCAACCGTCCGCCCAGCCGCACGCCCCGGCGCAGCTTCTCCAGTTCAGCCGGCGCCAGCCGCCCGTCGACCTTGACCCAATAGGTCTTGGGCACGTGAGCGCTCGTGGACATAATCAAGTTCGCGAACTCGCCGTCGTTGGTGAACATCAGCAGGCCCTCGGAGTGGTAATCCAAGCGCCCGACCGGGTAGACACGTGTTGGAATACCTCGCAGCAGGTCGGTCACTTTCCGCCGACCCTGGGGATCGAACAGGGTGGTGACGTAGCCGCGGGGCTTGTGCAGCATCAAGTAGAGCTGCCGCCGGGGCAAGCGCACCAGGCGCCCGTCCACCTTTACGTGATCGCGCCCAATATCGGCTTTGGAACCCAGCTCGCGGATCACCGTCCCGTTGACGGCGACGCGTCCTTCGAGGATGTACTGCTCCGCCTTGCGCCGGCTGGTGACGCCGGCGCGGGAGAGAACTTTTTGTAGTCGCTCCTGCATTAACACCTGCATCAACAAGTGCTAGATACCACCGAAAGTGCTAGATACCACCGACCACGTGTCCGTGGAAGGTGTCATGCTCCGAAAACCGAGGCGCGACAGCGGGAGCTTCCTTATCCTCATCTTATCCCCCCTTACCCGGCCTTATCCGGCTATGGCGGCTCGGTTCAGCTCCTCAAATTCCTTTAGGCTTGGCAGTTCGCTCAGGTCCTTGAGGCCAAACTGAACCAGGAAGTCGCGTGTCGTGCGATACAGAATTGGCCGACCGATCACGTCCTTGCGTCCCGCCGTAGTAACCAACTTTTTCTCCAGCAAGGTCTTGACGACGGCCGAGGCGTTGACCCCGCGCACCTCCTGGATTTCGGGCAGCGTCACCGGCTGGCGGTAGGCGACGACCGCCAGCGTCTCCAGCGCTGCCAGCGACAGCCGCATCGGCAGCTTCAGTGCCTTGACGAACTGCCGCACCGCTTCGTGGTGTTCCGGCTTGGTGGCCATCTTGTAGCCACCCGCCACCTGTTTGATCTCGATCCCTCGCCCGTCGCTCCCGTATTCGGCAATCAACTCCTCAATCGCGGGGCGGGTTTCCTC
>JAKZXP010000308.1:0-2725 GCA_047514915.1 Terriglobia bacterium | reverse complement strand
AACCTAGACTCTGCGCATCTCTACATAACCCTTTGGCTGCGCCACTGATCCCCCGGTGGCGTAGCCCTTCTGAGTGTTTATCCGGTAGCGGGGTTGGTTCGCGCGGGTCCTGACACCTGTGGTTCTTGGAATTACTTCCTGACTAGCCGACTCCTGCTAGTCCGGTTGTTTCAGCAAGCCACTAAGCTGGGGCTCCGACGCTACGAGAGGGCCTGGATGATGCTGCACAAATTCCAAACCTTGCTCGGCCTCGGCACTGGCCGGGCGCCGACGCCCTACCGGCGGATAAGCGGCGCAGGGGATCTGCCGAGGGCTTAATCGCAACATATAGTGGCCTGCTAAAACAACCGGATAAGTAGGAGCCGGTTAGTCGGGACCAATCCAGAAGATCTGAGACAAGCGTCTTGTGCTCAGAGACTTGGACCGAGGCGAACAGGCTACCGCACGGCGATGGTGACGGTGTTGCTCGGGGCGCCGTTTCGCAGCAGCACAAGCGGCAGGGCGGTGCCCAGCGCCACCTCGGCCGAGATCTCCACATCCACTTGGTAGAGCCCCACAAAGCCCGGCGCCAGCCCGGAAAAGTGCACCGTCGCTGCTCGAGCGCGCAAGGTGCCTCTCCCTCTGTTCCCTGGTCGCACGCTCGGGCGCCTCAAGAGTCTAGCCGCGCAGTCGGTCCGCCGAGAAGTCTTCCTGAGTCAAATCCGGGGTATGTCCTTTGAGCGTCCAGCCGCCGTCCACTTGCAGGATTTGGCCGGTGATAAACGCGGCGTGCTCGGAGGCCAGGAATGCTACCGCGCCCACCATGTCCTCCGGCTGGGCCACGCGTTGCATGGGGATGACTGCCCCCCAGCGCTCGTCGTATTGCGGATCATAGCCTCGATTGCGGTCTGTACTGGTGGGCGCCGGCGAAATACAGTTGACGCGAACCCGCGGCGCCAGCTCCATCGCCAACTGGCGCGTGAGGGCCTCGACTCCCCCTTTTGACATGGTGTAGACCGAGTGAAACGGCACCATCAAACTGGCCGCGCAGGAACTGACGTTAACGATCGACCCGCCCTCGCCATTCTGCTTGTGACTGCCCTCCATGTGAGCGCCCTGCATATGACCAACAGCCGCGGCGCTGGCAAAGTACGTGCCCTTTAGATTAGTGTTGACCACATCGAGCCAGTCTTCTTCGGTGACCTCCAGGAGAGGGCCAAGCCGGGTTCGGGCGGCGTTGTTGACCAACGTGTCGATCCGCCCGAAACGTTCCACAAACCGATGGATCATATTCTCGGCCTGGCGCTTTTCGCCAATGTCCGCCTGGAAAATGGCGGCGCTGCCTCCGGCTTGCTCGATACGGCGCAACGTCTGTTCGGCACCTTGGCGGTTCGTCTTATAGTTGATTCCCACGGCGGCCCCGCGTGCGGCCATCCCCACCGCCAGCGCCTGCCCAATGCCCTGGCTGGCACCCGTAACCAAGACGAACTTGCCTTTTAGCAGCAAGGTTATCCTCCTTTCTGTGCCCTTTGATGTTGATGCTGATCACGCAGATGGTGCCCGTATTATCGGAAACCTCAGAGGCGGACACCTGGTAGGCGCCGCGGCCAATGGCTTGGCTTCAGGCGCCGCCCGTAAGGATCTCGACGCCGCGGCGTACAGCGGCTTCCTCCGGACCGCGCGGTGCAAACTCCAGGGTCACAAAGCCACGGTAGTCGAGGGACCGGAGTGTTTCGGCCACCCGGCGGTAGTCAAGCTCGCTGCGGTCCAGTTCGCCACGCTCCGCTGTGCCGGCGACATGGACATGGTCGAGCAAAGGGAAACCACGTCGTATCATGGCGCATACATCCTCGCCCATCAGCGCCATGTGGTAGCAGTCAAGCAGCCAGCGGATCGAAGGATGGCCCACTTCCCCCAGGATTTCCAGGGCCGCCTCGCTACTTGAGAGGGAATTTCGCGGGTGATCGCGGCGGGTGTTGAGTGGCTCCAGCCATAGCGCACAGCCGGCCCGTTCTGCCAACGGCGCCAGCGCTCTCAACCCGGCGACTACGCTGGCCTTCCGAACCGCAGGAGGAATTCGCGGATCCGAAGCCGAGCTTCCGTCCGGATGCAGTACATCGGTCTGCAACATCAGTCCACCGCACCCCAGGCGCCTCTCGATCTCCAGCGCATCGCCGACCTCGGCCAACAACGCTTCCCGGTCGCGTTCGTCCACCAAGGACGCTCGGTGGTTCGCGGTGAAAGTCGCAATCTCCAAACCCGCTGCGGTGACGGCCGCTTTTAGTTCGTCGAGGTTCTTCTCCTCGGCGTGCCAGAATTCCACTCCCTGGAAGCCCAGTGAGGCAGCCCGGGCCACGCGCTGGACGTACGGCTCCCCCGTAAAAATCATTTCCAGCGATAGGGAAAGCTTCATGCGAGCGCATCATCCTTCACGCGCCAATAAAAAGCAACCTCAAGACTCACGGCAAAGTACGAGCAGTCCAAGGATTTCCGCACGGTTGGACCCTTGCCCTTTGCGTTTCTCGGAATAAGGCTTGCGGGGAGTCCATCTCGACTAGGACGATGGCAACCAGCCAAGTGCCAGAAGCGCCATTCCCGGCCCGGACCAGCCACCACCAGTCGTGGTCTTGCTTTCCGCCGTCCACGGTATGGTGCTACCGCCGGGATTTGTAATCTCGACGGTCTGGGTCGGCGGGTTGAGCGTATTTCCGAGAGAATCGTGGTGAGGCGGCTGGGACTCGAACCC
>JAKZXP010000307.1:0-3341 GCA_047514915.1 Terriglobia bacterium | reverse complement strand
CTTCCTGCCCTTGGACCCCAGGCTCGCGCCGAATTGAGGCTGCACGCCGCACGCGACTTTATTTATGCCGCGCTTTTCGCCACCCTCCCCTGGGTTGCCTGGCACGGGTGGTGGGCCGGGGCGCTGGCCGTGTTGCTGGCCACCGAGATTGCGCTGACGCTCAAGGACTTTGTCGTGGAGGACTGGGTCCGCAAGTCACTCGGCGGACTCTACCCTGGTGAGCGCGTCACCCACGGAATCATGGGCATCATTTATGGAGCCATGCTGGCCCACTTATGGCCGCATCTAGCCAGTTGGTGGGCTGAGCCGACCGCCTTCGCCAGCCATGCCTTCTTCGTCCCGGCCCCGTTGCAGTGGACGCTTCTGGTGATGGCCGTGGGCGTGTTCGGTTCCGGATTGCGCGACCTGGCTGCGGCCTTCGGGCTGCCTTACAGCAATTGGCCCTGGGGGCGGCAGGGGAAGGACACGAGGGCCCAGCCATGATGGCGAGGCGGCGACTCCACCGCCGAGTCTTCTACCTGGCCGGCTTTTACAACATTGGTTGGGGTATCAGGGCGAGAGGCGCTTGATGCGGGCGCCCACCGAGCCGAGCTTCTCCTCGATGCGCTCGTAGCCGCGGTCAATGTGGTAGACGCGGTCCACAACCGTTTCCCCCTGAGCTACCAGCCCGGCCAGCACCAGCGAAGCGCTGGCACGCAGGTCGCTGGCCAGGACTGACGTCCCGCTAAGCGCCGATTTCCCCCGCACCACCGCACGGTTCCCTTCAACCTTGATCTGGGCGCCCATTCGCGCCAACTCCAGCGCGTGCAGGAACCGGTTCTCGAAAATGGTTTCGGTAATCACCGAGGTGCCTTCGGCCTGGGTCATCAGGGCCATCAGTTGGGCCTGCATGTCGGTGGGCAGGCCCGGATACTCTTCGGTCGCCACGTCCACCGCGGAAAGTGGGCGCGGCGCCCGCACCTCGAGCGCAGACGCGCCGGGCTCGGAAATTTCCACGCCGGTCTCCCTCAGCTTAGCGAGCACCGCCGAGAGGTGCGCCGGCGCGCAGCCCTCCAGCCGCAGGTGGCCGCCGGTGATGGCGCCCGCCACCAGAAACGTGCCGGCCTCGATCCGGTCGGCGATGACGGTATGCTCCGCGCCGTGCAGCTTGCCCACACCCTGCACGCGGACGGTGGGGGTGCCGGCGCCTTCAATGCGGGCGCCCATTTTGCGGAGCAAGTCCGCCAGGTCGGTCACTTCTGGCTCGCGGGCCGCGTTTTCCAGAACCGTCTCGCCCTGAGCCAGCACCGCGGCCATCATCAGGTTTTCGGTGCCGGTGACGGTGATGCGGTCGAAGTGAACGTGCGCCCCCTTCAGCCCATTCGCCGCCTGAGCTTCCACGTAGCCATGCTCCTGATGAATGCGGGCACCGAGCTTCTCCAGGCCTTTCAGGTGCAGGTTAATAGGGCGCGCCCCAATGGCGCAGCCGCCAGGGAGCGAGACGCGCGCATAGCCAAAGCGCGCGCACAGCGGTCCCAAGACCAGGACCGAGGCGCGCATCGTCTTCACCAGCTCGTACGGCGCTTCCTTGCTGGCGACCTGACAGGCCTGAACGGTCACTTTGTCCCGCTGCGGCTCGTTGCCGAAACTGACCTCCGCGCCCAGGCTGGTCAGCAGTCGCGCCATGGTCTGGATGTCGCGGACTCGCGGAAGGTTGGCCAGAGCAACCGGCCTGTCGGTTAGCAGAGCGGCCGCCAGGGCGGGCAGTGCCGCATTCTTCGCGCCGCTGACGGTGAGCTGGCCTTCCAGGGGCACGCCACCGGAGATGAGGAATTTATCCATGATTTACAAACCGGTACTTACAAGCTGGTGCTTACAAGCTGGTGCTTACATGCCGCTTCTTACAAGCTGACGTCTACAAGCCGGTCAAAACTGTTGCAGTACACCCCGGGCGCAGACCGCGGCCACCTCCAGGCTGCCGGTTAACAGCACCAGGTCGGCGTCCGCACCGGCGGCGATGCGCCCCTTCCTCGTCAGGCCCAGCAGCCGCGCCTGGTTCAGCGTGGCCATCTTTACCACTTCCCTCAACGGCAGCCCAGTGAACCGCACCATGTTGCGCACGGCGCCGTCGAGAGTGAGCACGCTGCCGGCCAGCACGCCATCGCGGCTCCGGGCTTCCAGACCTCGGACGGTGATCTCGCACTCGCCCAGCCGGTAGGTGCCCTCCGGCATGCCCACCGCCGCCATCCCGTCAGTGACCAGCAGGACGCCGCCGGGCCCTTTAGCGTGCAGCAGCAGTCGGATGGCCGGCTCGGAGACATGGACACCGTCGGCAATCAGCTCAGCACTCAGGCGGTCGTCCAGCAACGTCGCCGCGATTACACCAGGGTCGCGGTGCGCAAACGGCCGCATCGCGTTGAACATGTGGACGACATGGCGCACGCCTAGCTCGACAGCTCGCTCGGCCTGCTCAAAGGTGGCGTCGGTGTGCCCCATACCTACTAGCACGCCGCGTTCCAAAACGTGGGGCATCATCGCCTCGGCGCCGTCCACCTCCGGAGCCAAAGTCAGGATCCGCAGAGTACCCCCGGCAGCCTGGTAGAAATCCTCAAAAAGTTCGTTCCTCGGCGCCAGCATGTGCTGGGCGGGGTGCACCCCTTTGCGCAAGGCGTTGAGGAATGGCCCCTCCATGTGGATGCCCAGCGGTTGGGCGACTAGCTCGGAGGGCGGGCCTTCCATGCGGCGAACGAGATCGCCGAGACATTCCAGAGCGGCCAGCGTCCGCGGCATCGGAGCCGTCAGCGTGGTGGGGAAATACGAGGTTGTACCATGTGCGGCCAGTGTGCGCCCTACGGCGGCCATTGCCTCGGCAGTACCTTCCATCAGGTCGTGACCGCCGGCGCCGTGCACGTGCAGGTCAATGAAGCCAGGCACGCAGGTGGTGTCGGGAGCTTCAAGGCGGCGCGCGTCAGGCGGTACGTGGATTTCCCGTCCCACGGCCACGATGCGGTCGTCTTCCACCAGCACCGTGCCCTGCGGGATTTCCTCCTCAGGAGTCAGCACAGTTCCGGCATGAATCGCCAGCTTCATAGGTCTATCTATGCGCGAAGGAGGCGGCCGATCTGGACAGACCGGAGGTCCGTCCCCACTCAACTTACCCTCGTCCTGTGGTTCGCTTCGGCAGCTTCTTGAGCGTGCGCTCTTGCAGGGCGACAGTCAAGTTGCCCTGGTGGCGACGCAACAGTCGCTGGGCGGCGCTGCGACCCAGCCCCAGCTGGTGCATCAAGATGGCTGCCTTCAAGTCGCCGCCCGCGCGGCGCAGTGCGCGGACGGCCGTGCTGTGGTCCAGTCCGAGCACGCTC
>JAKZXP010000306.1:0-6589 GCA_047514915.1 Terriglobia bacterium | reverse complement strand
GCTCACGAGCAGGCCAATCACCACGTCCAGATAGGCCACCGAGGACATCCCGGCCAGCGCGGTGAACAAAATCACGAAGCCAGCGACGATATACATCCCGGTGCGCGCTGGCACCTCGGGGAAGATCAGGTGCAGCACCTCGCCCCCGCCTCGGAACTGATAGCTGGTGATGGCCGTGTAAGCCAGCAGGATGGCGATCGTGGCCGCGACCCGCGCCGTGACATTGAAGCGCGTCTCCAGCAAGTCCGGCACGGTGAATTGAGCGAAGCGGCGGGCGCGTCCGGCAATCAGAGCGATCACCAGCAACCCGGCCCAGCCACCGGCCGGCAGCCATAGCGCGGATAGCCCGTTGCGAAAGGCGTTTTCCCCGCCGGCAAACAGCGTCCCCGCCCCAATCCAGGACGACAGCAGCGTGAAGACCAACACTGGCCACGCCAGACTGCGCCCGGCCACCGTGAAATCGGCCTGCGTCTTCACCGTGCGCGCCCGCGCCAGGCTGACCACCAGCATGGTGGCTACGATCAGAACCAGGACAATGACGTAGAGCACGACTAGGTCTTCTTGTTCTCGATTTTCTGGAACAGCAGTGACTCTTCGCCTCCCGCTGCCTCCACTTCCACGACTTTATACGGGGAACGGTGGCCGGAGACGATCTGGACGGCCGAGCGCGGCACGCGCCACATGGTAGCGAGAAAGTCGACGAGTGCGCGGTTGGCTTTGCCGTCCACTGCCGGCGCGGCGATCTCCACTTTCCACTCCTCTCCCAGTTTTCCCGCCACGCGCGAGCGCCGCGCGCCAGCGCGAACTTTCACGCGCAGCCGCATCACGCTCATCCCGGAGCCGGCCGCGCGGGTCGCGGTCGCTCTCCGAAAATCGCAGTGCCCACGCGCACGACCGTCGCCCCCTCTTCGACTGCCACTTCCAAGTCGTGGCTCATGCCCATAGACAGCTCTTCCAGGCTCAGCCGCTCGGCCCACTGGCGCAGCCGCCGGAAGTATGGCCGTGCCGCTTCCGGATCCTCAGTGAAAGGCGGCATAGTCATCAGCCCGCGAAGTTCCAGGTGGGACAGGGCCGCTACCTCACGCGCCAGTTCCGGCAGTGCCTCTTCCGGACAGCCAGCCTTCGCGAGCTCTGGGCTCAGCTTCACCTGAAGGAACACCGGAAGCGCGCCCACCTCGTCGGCATTCGAGCTGCCGCTCGCCACCGCCTCGTTCAAGCGGTGTGCCAGTTGCGTGCTGTCCACGGTCTCAATGACGCGGAACAGCTGGACCGCGCGCCGGGCTTTGTTCGATTGCAGGTGCCCCACAAGGTGCCACTCGGCACCGGCGAGCTCGAGCCGTGGGCGCTTCTGCTCGAACTCCTGGATGCGATTTTCGCCGAAGTGCCGCTGGCCGGCCTCATAGGCCTCGCGGATGCGCTCGGGCGGCTGAGTTTTGGTCACCGCCACCAGCAGCACCTCCCGGCGCGGCCCGCCGGCGCGCCGGGCGCCCCCCAGCGCGCGCTCGACGCGCGCCCGCACCGCAGCCAGGTTTTCACGAATGGAAGACACGCCTGCCCGGCAAACTGGAAATTCTATCATGCTATGATGAGCGCTCTGCCATGTCGGATCGTCGCGGTACATTCATTACCTTTGAAGGCATTGACGGCTCAGGAAAGACCACTCAACTGGAGATGCTGGCCGAACGCTTGCGGGACCGCGGCATTGCGGTGACCACGGCGAAGGAGCCGGGAGGTACGCCGGTCGGCGCGGCCATACGTCGCATCCTGCTGGATTCAGCGACAGCGCGCCTGTCGCCTTTAGCCGAGCTGCTGCTCTATTTCGCCTCCCGGACGCAGAACCTGGAGGAAATCATCCGGCCGGCGCTCGAGGCGAGGCGAGTGGTACTCTGTGACCGTTACGTGGATGCATCGGCTGCTTATCAGGGGTGGGGGCGCCGCCTGGGCCTGGAAGTGGTTTCCCAGCTGGAGCGGATTGCCTGCCACGGCCTGAAGCCCGACCTGACCTTCCTGCTGGACATCGAGCCCGCCACCAGCGTGGCGCGGGCGCTGGAGCGAAATCGCCGCGGCACGGCGGCCGGCCAGCAAGATGAGAGCCGGTTCGAGCAGGAAAGCCTGGAGTTTTTTGAGCGCGTCCGCCGCGGCTACCTGGACATCGCCACTCGCGAACCCGGCCGCGTGGTGGTGGTCCACGGTGAGCGCACCCGCCAGGCGATTCACGCTGACATCTGGCAACAGGCGAGGCGGCTGCTAGGAATTTCAGATTGAAGGGTGTGAAACCAGCTCGGGCGTTGTCTCTTTGGAACTGACGGCGTTGGAGGCTGATCTCCCGCCGGCAGGTGTTCTTCAATCGTAGATCCGAAATCCGAAGGCACTGAGATGGGTTGGGAACGCTTTCGTGGTAACGCCGCCATCGTGGCCTCCGTGCGGCGGATGATCCGCAGCCGACGGCTGCCCCACAGCCTGGTCCTGGCGGGTCCGCCCGGCGTGGGCAAGCACACGATGGCGACCATGATGGCCCGGACGATCAACTGCTTAGATGAAGCCGCCTACGACCGGGCCGACTTCTGCGGCGAATGCTGGAATTGCAAGGCCATTGCCGAACTAGAAACTTACGAGGACCACCCGGAATTGGGCAAAATCGTGGCCGAACGGCCGCGGCTGTCGCTGCAGGAACGCAAAGAGAACCCGCTGCTGCTGAGTACTCACCCGGACATCTTCGTGTTGCCGCCGGACGGCAAGACGCAGCAAATCTCGATCCACCAGGTGCGCCGGATGATCGCGTTGGCGCAATACCGGCCTTCCCGGGCGCGGCAGCGCGTGTTCATTTTGGACAATGTCGACCGCACCGACGAAGTTGCAGCCAGCGCCATGCTGAAAATCCTGGAAGAGCCGCCGGCCGATACTATGCTGCTGCTGACTGCAGTCTCCTACTTCCAGCTGCTCCCGACGGTTCGCTCGCGGGCCTTCCCCTTGCATCTGGCGCCGCTCGGCAGCGAGGAGGTGGAGCGGCTGCTGGAAACGCTGCCGTGGAGCCCGGCCGAGAAACGGCTGGCGGCCCGGCTCTCCGAGGGCAGCCCCGGGATTGCCCGCCGGATGGATCTGGAGGAATCGCGGCGTCTGCGTGGAGAACTGCTGGCGCTGGTCCGCGACGGGCTCGAACGCCGCAACTTCGGCGGCTTGTTCGCGCGCACGCAAAGTCTGGCGCAAGCCCGGGAAGAAAAACTTGAAAAACTGCTTGGCCTCTTTTATAGTCTGTTCCACGACGTTTTGTACCTCGTCGTGAGCCGGGAAACCGGAGCTCCGAGTCGCCCACTGCGCAACCTGGATCTGGAGAAAGAACTAGCGGGGATCGCGTGCCAGGTAGACTGGGAGTGGATCAGGCGGGCCACAGGGCGGCTGGATCGCCTGGATCGCCTGCTCCGGAGAAACATCAACAAGCAGGTAGCCCTGGAAGCATTGGCGGTATCGCTCCGCAGGGAGCCGGCAGGTTTGTGAGCTGCGGCGCCGCGACTCGTTCCTGTTGCACGGCGGCGGCCCACTGTGATAGGTTGGCTTTAACGACATCCCAAGTTCTGCAATCTAGTATGGAACCCGGGTTGGTCCCCTCGAGCCGGTCAATGGCGGGATGCGGAGTGCAAAAGACAGCCAGCAAGGAGCAATAGGGTGAATCGCAAACTTATCCGCCCATCCCTGACGGAGATCAAGGAGCAGTTCCCGGCACGCCCCCCGCGCAAGAAGCCCACGCCTCCGGAAACCACCAACGCTGAAAATTTTTACTATGTCAAGCAGATGCAGGCCCGCACACAAATGGTGGTGGTGCTGCAAGACGGCGAACAGATTCGCGGCGTGATCGAGTGGTACGACAAGAACTGCATTAAAGTGAATCGAGTAGCGGGGCCGAACCTGCTCATCTACAAGCCGACCATCAAGTATCTCTTCAAGGAGCAAGATCAGCAGAACAACACGGAAGAAAATACAGGCGCCTAAACGGCATTCGTCTCTTGGCCTTAGGAAGCCTGTTCCTTGTTCGCTTAGGGCTAGCTCTGCCGGACCCGTTGTTCCAGCCGGTAGCGGCGGCGAGCTTCAGCTTGCTGGTAACGCCGCTTTTCTTCCTCGGTTTCAGGAATCACCGGCGGGATGGCCGTCGGCTTCTCTTCCCTGTCCAAGGCCACCATCGTCACGTAGGCAGAACTGGTGGGCCGGCGCTCGCCGGTCAGCGGGTTCTCGCTGAAGACCTTCACCCCCACCTCCATCGAGCTGCGGAAGACGCGGTTCACCGAGGCTTTCAGCACGACCAGCTGACCGACCCGGATCGGATGGCGGAAATCCACGTGGTCCAGCGACGCGGTGACCACGTAGCTACGGGAGTGACGGTGGGCGGCGATCGCTGCCGTGATGTCTACCAGGTGCAGAACCTTGCCTCCCAAGATGTCTCCCAACGGATTGGCGTCGTTGGGCAGCACCATCTCAACCATCTCTGTCTGGGACTCGCAAACGGGCTTGCCTTCTTGCATAGGCTTAGGCTTTCAGTATCTCCCAGTTCCGGTCAGCCCTGCCAGACCAGGCTCCAGACCAGGCTATTGTTTGGACCACCTCCTCCAACATCAACCGCTGGCCGCCAAGGCTTTGCGCCTCCGGTAAGCACCCAGGTATGCTAGCGCTTGCCGGCGAAGGTTGCGGTCGGCAGGCGGTGTCGCCCAGCCCTGCCGGGCCGTCAAGTACTCCAGCGTACCGTGGCTGAAGGGGCGGTAGTCACGCTCCTGCACGTAAGTGATCGCCACGTGGTCGGGTGTGTCCCGGCTCAGCGCAAACCGCGCCGCGTCAACTTGGCAGCCCTGGGGAAAGCGTGGGCATTTGCCGCGCACGTAGCCCAGGTTGCACAGGTTCTTCAGTTCCTCGGCCTTGGGATGATAAGGCACCGCATCGGCGCGGCACTCCCCCTGGAAGAGATCACCGAGCGGCATGGGCCGATCGGTCCGCCACTGTTGCCCAACTAAGTGTTGCCCAACTACAGGCTCGGTCGGATAGAAGAACGGGCAAGCCATCAGAGTGCTCTAACGTCCAAAGTCGCCAAAGTCAAAAGTCGCAAGCTTGAAGTGGCCCCCGCTGCCAGCCACTGCCCTGTTGATCCTGGAGCGGGCCTGTGTTGACCCTGGAGCGGGTATGATATGCTGGCTGGCCCACGAGTTCAAACCCGGAACCCCAATGGAGAAAACGCGACTGGAATTGTTGCAGGAGATGGCCGCGCAAGACCCGCAAAATACTTTCCTGCGCTATGGCCTGGCCCAAGAGTACGCGAACAGCGGGTGCCTACAAGAAGCCATCGTGGAGTTCGGCCGATTGCTGGAGGTCAGCCCTGACTATGCGGCAGCCTACTTCCACGGCGGCCGGGCTTTGGAGAACTTGAGCCGCCTGGAAGAGGCGCGCCAGATGTACCAGCGCGGCGTCGAGGTTTGCGGGCGCACAGGAAACCAGCATACTGGCTCCGAGATGCAGGCGGCACTGGACGAACTCCTCCAGCGGTTGAACCGCCCTGCTGGCAGCGGTTGAACCGACCCGCTGGCAGCGGTTGAACCGACCCGCTGGGCCTGGGTTTCTGGCACCCACATCCTCTCCTAGGAATCACGGAACAGCCGGGCCAACAGCCGGTCGGTGGTGCCGGGAAACCAGCGAGAAAAACCAATGAAGGCGCGCAGCACGCCCGGCACCATGATTTCCCGCTTCTCCTTGCGGGAAGCCGCCACGATGGCTCGCGCACAACGCTCGGCCGAGATGCCTCCCCTCCGGCTGCGATACCCCTGCGGCACCGTACCCCAGTAGGCATTGTCAACGAATGGAGTACGGATCCGGCCCGGATAGACGCCCAGCACGTGGATGCCGAAGGGTTTCACCTCCACGCGCAGCGAATCGGTCAAGGCCCGCAACGAGAACTTGCTAGCCGCATAGGCGCCCATTGCCGGCATTGCCACATACCCCGCGACCGAGGAGACGTTGACGATCTGCCCCTGACGCCGGTACTTCATCTGGGGCAGTACGGTTTGGATCAGGTGGATCGGCGCAAATACGTTGAGCGCAAACAGGCGCTGGAACTGCACGCGGTCCATGTCGCTCAGCGTCGAGAATAATCCCACACCAGCGTTGTTCACCAGGACGTCGACGCGGCCGAAGCGCTGCAGGCCGCGGTCCACGAGCTCGGTGATCTGGCGGGGATCCGTCAGGTCGGTGGGTACGGCCAGCGCCCGTCCTTGTGGCAACGTGGAGACCACCTGCTCGAGCCGCTCGGCCGAGCGGGCCGCTAGCACCAGCTGCGCTCCTTCGTCGGCGTAGGCGCGGGCCAGCGCTTCGCCGATCCCCATCGAGGCTCCCGTAATCAACACCACGCGCTCTGCCAATTCCATGCCGTCTATTTTGCCTCAACTGTGGTGCTCCGCGCCCCGTGATACCCCCGGTGGTACCATGGAGCAGGTATGCAGGATTCGCTGATCCCGCTATTCCCGCTGGAGGTGGTGTTGTTTCCCGGACAGCCTCTCCCGCTTCATATCTTTGAGGAGCGTTATAAGGTCATGATCCGCGAGTGCCTGGCCGCGAA
>JAKZXP010000305.1:0-3303 GCA_047514915.1 Terriglobia bacterium | reverse complement strand
CCGCATAAACAACTAAATATAGCATGCTGCAAAGTTGCGAAGCGCGTAGGGCCGGGATCTGCGATCCGCGGCGAGCAGCGCCCGCCAGCACAAGCGGACCGCTTGCTGACGCGCGCGGCTCTGTCGGTTTGCACGCCGGGCCGAGCCGCGACCTTCAAGGAGCGGTTCCTGGTAGACTGGGGTGCAGGTGTTTACCCTGGCAGGCGTTACTGGAATAGAATAGGAACGAGGATGACGACCAAGCCCGAACACAAGTTCTTCGACGAACGGTACGGCGTGACCGAGCGCGATCTGGAGCGCTATCTCGGGGAAGCGCTGTCGGCCGGTGGTGACTACTCCGACCTGTATTTCGAGTACCAGGCCACCACTTCCATCAGTCTGGATGAATCCATCGTGAAGGGAGCCACGCAGGGAGTTTCGGTGGGCTGCGGCGTGCGCGTCATTTCCGGCGAGAAGACAGGCTACGCCTACACCGACGATCTGGCCGCGGAAAAAATCCTGCAGGCGGCGCGCATCGCCGCCCAAATCGCCAGCGGCCCGGCCCGCGTGAGTACGGTGGGGCTGGCAGGCGCTACCGTGGAGCGCAACCTGTACCCGGTTCTCACCGCGCCCACCGACGTGGAGCTGGCGCGCAAGATGGAGCTGGTGTTCCGCGCCGACCGGGCCGCCCGCCGCCACGACCACCGCATCTTCCAGGTGCGCGTCGGCTATGCCGACGAGGTCCGCTACGTGATGGTGGCCGGCTCCGACGGGCGGCTGGTGGGCGACTTCCAACCCCTGGCCCGCCTCAGCTTGGTCTGCCTGGCCCGACAGGGCCAGATCACTCAGCGCGGCACAAGCGGCGGCGGCGGCCGAGTCGAGCTGGAATTCTTCGAGCGCGAGAAAACCCCTGAGTACTTCGCCACCGAAGCGGCGCGCCAGGCTGTTGTGCAACTGGAAGCCATCGACGCCCCCGCCGGCGAGATGGCGGTGGTGCTCGGTCCGGGCTGGCCGGGCATCCTGCTGCATGAAGCGGTGGGCCACGGCCTGGAGGCGGACTTCAATCGCAAGAAAACTTCCGCCTTCAGCGGGCGCCTCGGCCAGCGAGTGGCCAGCGAGCTGTGTACGGTGGTGGACGACGGGACCATCCCCGCCCGCCGCGGATCATTGAACATGGACGACGAGGGTACGCCGACCAATTGCACGGTACTGATCGAAAAGGGGGTACTGAAGGGCTACCTGCAGGACAAGCTGAACGCGCAGTTGCTGCGTGCACCGCTTACTGGCAACGGCCGCCGCGAAAGCTATGCGCACATGCCCATGCCCCGCATGACCAACACCTACATGCTGGCCGGGGAGAGCGACCCGCAGGATATCATCCGCTCGGTGGACCGCGGCCTGTACGCCGTCAGCTTTGGCGGCGGGCAGGTGGACATCACCAACGGCAAGTTCGTCTTCTCCGCCTCGGAAGCGTACCTGATCGAAAACGGCGCCATCACCCGCCCGGTGCGCAACGCCACGCTGATCGGTAGCGGCCCGGAGGTGTTGACGCAGGTCTCGATGGTTGGCGGCGACCTGCAATTCGACGAGGGCATTGGCACCTGTGGCAAGGACGGACAGTCGGTGCCGGTGGGCGTGGGCCTGCCCACTCTTCGGGTGGACCGTCTGACGGTAGGCGGCACCGGCCCGCGCCGGGCGCAGTCAACGCCCCCATCAACCCTGCTTTGAACATGGACCAGCTGAAAAACCTGGCTGCCGACGTGGTCGAGCGTGCTCGCCGCGGCGGCGCCACCGCTGCCGAGTGCATCATCCGCGACGGCCGCGAGTTCTCCGTTACGGTGCGCCTGGGCGAAGTGGAGACGCTGAAGGAAGCGGCGTCGAAGGCGCTGGGGGTGCGCGTGCTGGTGGAGCAACGCGCCGCCAGTTGCTACACCTCCGACTTTTCCCGCGAAGGAGTGGAGCGCGCTGTCCGCGACGCTCTGGCCATGGCGCACTTCACCTCCGAGGATGCGCTGCATCGGCTGCCGGAGCCGGAACTGTTGGGGCAGCTCAGCGGCGACCTCGAGCTCTGCTTTGACGACATGGATGCCCTGCCGGTGCCGGCGCGGATTGAGCTGGCGCGCACGGCCGAGCGCGTCGCGTTGGCTTATGACCCGCGCATCCAGAACTCTGAGGGCGGCTCCTTTGACGCCGTCAGCGGCCGCCAAATCCTGGCCAATTCCAGCGGCTTTTTGGGCGAATACAACCGCTCCTACTGCCTGCTGAGCGCTGTGCCCATCGCCGTTTCCAACGGTGGGGCCATGCAGCGTGACTACTGGTATGCGATCTCCCGCAATCTGGCTGGCCTGGAGAATCCGGAGCAGGTGGGGCGCATCGCCGCCGAGCGTACCGTGCGACGCCTGGGAGCGCGCAAGGTGGATACCTGCCGCGTGCCAGTGGTGTTTGAACCGCGTACCGCCAAAGGCCTGCTGGGGAACCTGGCCGAAGCGCTCAATGGCGAAACCGTCTATCGTGAAGCCAGCTTCCTGGCACGGCGCCTGGGCGAGCCAGTAGCTTCCCCGCTGGTCAACCTGGTGGACGACGGCACCATGCCGAGGGGCTTTGGCACCTCGCCGTTCGACGACGAAGGCGTGCCCACCCGGCGAACCCCATTGGTCGAGCAGGGCGTGCTCCGCAATTTCCTGCTGAATTGCTACGCCGGACGCAAACTCGGCATGCCCACCACGGGCAATGCCTCGCGCGGCCTGGCCGGCAATCCCAGCATCGGTCCGGGGAACTTCTACCTGCTGGCTGGAGAACATTCTCCTGAAGAGATTCTTCGGTCGGTGACGCGCGGCTTCTACGTGACCGAATGCATCGGCTTCGGAGTGAACATGGTGACCGGCGACTATTCCAGAGGCGCGGCCGGTCTGTGGATTGAAGATGGCGAGCTGGCTTATCCGGTCGAGGAGGTGACCATCGCTGGCAACCTGCTCGACATGCTGCGCTGCGTGGAGATGGTGGGCAACGACCTGGAATTCCGCGGCGCGGTGGCGGCTCCCACCATCAAGATTGCCGAGATGACCGTCGCCGGGCTCTGACACACAAAGACCAAGGGTGAGAGGAACGAATCCGCAGATTACGCAGATTCCACAGACCGACCTGAGTTTTCTGTGAAATCTGCGAAATCTGTGGATTATTCTGTTTATCCAGGATTTCCGTTTTGGCCTCCTGGCCACCAGCGATCCTACATCCAACCGCCTCCATTGGAGCCGTTTCTCTGGTTTTTCCATCCCGAGCGACTCCAGCGGCCCAGGAAGGGGCCAACTCTGCTCCTCCGGGTAC
>JAKZXP010000304.1:0-2810 GCA_047514915.1 Terriglobia bacterium | reverse complement strand
GGAGTGGCGACCACTGCATAGACCCCCGGCTGGTCCCCGGCGTGCTGTTCTCGGACAAAAAGATTCGCTGCGAACGGCCCTCGCTGCTGGACATTGCGCCCACCGCGCTGGACCTGTTCGGCGTGCCGCTGCCGCCGCACTTCGAAGGCAAACCCTGGAGCATCGGTGAGTGAACCGGCAAGTCACGGAAAGGAATGGTCGGGGCGAGAGGATTCGAACCTCCGGCCTCGTGCACCCAAGGCACGCGCTCTAACCAGGCTGAGCTACGCCCCGCCCTCAATCAGGTGGCACATGATGCGCCACCTAGCACTGTCATAATTGTAGCTCAAGTTACAGCTGAAACAGGGAAGCCTGGTTACAAGATGCGACAAGATGCGACAAGTTGCGGCAAGATGCGGATCACCCGGAAGTCCATTCGCCGACCTTCACTCGGCTACCGAGCAGCATGATAAGATTGTTAGAGAATTCCGGGACCATCTAAGCGTATGGGCGACACTCCGCAAAGCACCAGCATCACCCCGATCGCCGTGGAAGAGTTTGCGGGGCAGTGCCGCCGCCACCTGGTTCCCCTGACCTCGCATCTGAGTTGTTTCCAGGCCGTCTCTTTGGACGCCGAGCAGCAGCGCCAGTTCTTGCAAGAACCAACGGAAGCCATCCCGACCGCGCTGCTGGAGCGGCTGGTGCCCTTGCGGCTGCTGCTGGTGCCGCATCTGGAAAAGGGAACGGCCGGCAGCCCCGGCCTGGTCGCCTTCGAGAAGCCCCCCAACCAGCGCTTGCTGCGCCGCACGATCTTTGACGTGCGCGAGGAAATGTTCCTGCTGTTTGCCGTTGAGCAGCAAGACGTGGCGGACTACCACCACGAGCTGTTCAGCATGGTGGCTGGCTTGGCCTGCGGCACGCTCCGTGAGGAAGAGTTTTCCCGTTTCTCTACTCTGGTTCTGGATGAGCTGAACCGCGGCACCCGAGGTGAGGTGGACGAAGCCAGCTTACACTTGAAGCTGCAGTTGCAGCGGCGCCAGCACCTTCCCGGCCGCAACACCAAGCTCATGCGCCGCTACGTACGCCAAGCGCTCGAAGGCACGCTCACCCTGTTTCTGCACGGACTCTGTTGCGACATCAATGTAGATCCCGGCCCGCAGCAACTGGCCTCGCGCTACCTGCGCCGACGCCTGGAGCTGCTGGCAGAGATCTTCCCGCCGAATCCCGACCACCTGTTGTTTCCGGCCCCGAGCCAGACCCCCACCGATACGGAAGACTCCGCCAGCAATCCCTAAGCCCCGCACTTGGCCCGGGCGCTAAGCCCTGGCGTGGAGGTATAATTAGGTGGAGGTGAACAGGGGATGTCCACCCTGGCTGAAGTCCTGGCCCAGCACGTGCGAGAAGGCGTCTTGTGGGAGCCACTGGAGCGCAACCGCATCCGCTGCTATGCCTGCGGCCACCAGTGTCCCATTCCGGAGGGGCAGCCGGGAGTCTGCAAGG
This sequence comes from Terriglobia bacterium, assembly GCA_047514915.1. Lineage (GTDB taxonomy): Bacteria > Acidobacteriota > Terriglobia > JAJPHL01 > JAPKYU01 > CBDBKE01. The sequence continues at coordinate 1,331 of JAKZXP010000304.1, read as the reverse complement.
TGCGGTTCAACCGGGGCGGCCGACTGTACGTGCCCTGGGGCTACGTGGGCGGCATCCAATGCGACCCCATCGAGAAGAAGCCGTTTTTCCACGTGCGGCCTGGCGCGCTGGCGTTCAGCTTCGGCATGCTGGGCTGCGACCTGCACTGCTCCTACTGCCAGAACTGGGTGACATCACAGGCCATCCGCGATCCCCGGGCGATGGCGCCGCCTGAGCTGACCAGCCCGCCCCAATTGGTGAAGCTTGCCCGCGAGATGGGAGGCGACGCGGTGGTCAGCACTTACAACGAGCCGCTGATCACCGCCGAGTGGGCTGTGGCCGTCTTCCAGGAGGCGCGTGCCGCCGGCCTGCTCACCGGCTTTGTCTCCAACGGCAACGCCACCCCGCAGGTGTTGGAATACATCCGCCCCTGGGTGGACCTCTACAAGGTGGATCTGAAGAGCTTCGACGACCGCCACTATCGCCAACTGGGCGGGCGCTTGCAGCCCATCTTGGAGAGTATTCGGCTCATCCACCAGATGGGCTTCTGGCTGGAGATCGTCACCCTGATCATTCCCGGCTTCAATGATTCGGATGAGGAACTTACCCGGATGGCCGAGTTTCTAGCCGACATCTCGGCCGACATTCCCTGGCACGTCACTGCTTTCCACAAGGATTACAAGATGCTGGACCCGGACAACACGCCGCCGCAGACGCTGGCGCGGGCCGCCCAGATCGGCAAGCGCGCCGGTTTACGCTACGTCTACGCCGGCAATCTGCCCGGGAGGGTGGGCACCCTGGAGAACACCTATTGCCCGGCATGCGGCGACCTGCTGGTGGAGCGTTACGGCTACCGCATCCGTGACTACCGGCTGACTCGGGAGGGCCGCTGCCCCGCTTGCTCTGTCGCCGTTCCGGGCCGCTGGGCCGAGTCCTTCCACCGACAGATCGCTGACCGCCCCTTCCTTCCGATTCTTCAGTAGCCGATTCTTCAGTAAGCGTGTGCAGCGGCTCGGGCGATGGCAGCGGGCCCCCAGGCGTATCTGTTGTAGAGCATCTGTCCCGGTGCCGCAGCCGCAGGCTTCACCTAGAGTCGCGTCCCCGAAAAACCTGGCCTCTGTTTGTGTGCTTGTGGGCCCGCTTGCTGACGCGCGCGGCTCTGTATTTTCAACGCGCTTCCGAGCCACGAGCATGAGCGAGTGGTCTTGAACTTTTGTGGCGAATTAGGGAAGTGAAGAATGGCGACCAGAAGTGCGGACAGCGGTTGAAGGGAAGCCTGTCTAACGACGCAGCTCGGCGCTGAGAGCCTGCGGGCCGCGCGCCTGGTAGAACCGCAACAGGCGAATCATCTC
>JAKZXP010000303.1:0-16961 GCA_047514915.1 Terriglobia bacterium | reverse complement strand
ACTCGTGGGGGGCCTGCTGCTCATCTTGGGTCTCTTCACCGTGCCCACTGCTTTTCTTTTAAGTGGTCAGATGGCGGTAGCGTATTTCATGGCCCACGTTCCGAGAGGATTCTGGCCGATTCTGAATGGGGGCGAGCTGGGCGCTCTGTACAGCTTCGTGTTCTTGTACCTGTTCGCCGCCGGTCCCGGTCCCTGGAGCCTGGACCGCCTGCTGCGCAAGAAGCCAACCTGAGCAAAGCACCGCCGCTCGCATCGGAACTGCTGGCGTCGGAACGCTTCCTTCCCCCAGGCAAGATTCACCGGGTCCCCGCGGAAGGAATCTGAGCTACTCGCGCCTGGTTGGAGGCGTGCGCTCGGTCGCGAGCATCTCGCGGATGCCTCCCAGCGAGCCAAGAATGCTGCTGGCCTCGAAGGGGAGAAAGATCTTGGTGGCCTGTCCCGCGGAAATCTTTTCGAGCGACTCCAGGTACTTCAGTGCGATGAGGTAGTTGGCCGGGCTGGCCTCGCCCAACGCTCCCCGCACGCGAATGAGCGCCTCAGCTTCTGCCTGAGCGATTTTCAGCCGCGCTTCGGCCACGCCTTCCGCATCCAGGATGGTGGCGCGCTTCTCTCCTTCCGCTCTGGCAATGGCGGCCTCCCGTTGCCCTTCGGCGCTCAAGATGGCTGACCTCTTGGTGCCTTCCGCCTCGGTGACCACGGCCCGCCGTTCGCGCTCCGCCTTCATCTGCATGGCCATGGCGTTGCGAATCTCCAGTGGCGGCTCGATGTTCTTCAATTCCACGCGGTTGACCTTGACTCCCCACTTGTCCGTGGCCTCATCGAGCACATCGCGCAGCTTGGCGTTCACCGTCTCCCGCGAGGTGAGGGTATCATCCAGCGCCAGCTCGCCCATCACGTTGCGCAGGCTGGTCACGGTGAGCTGGTGGATGGCCGCCCCCAGGTCAACGATTTCGTACATGGCTTTAAACGGATCGGTAATCTGGAAGTACAGTACCGTATCCACTTGCATGGTGACGTTGTCGCGGGTAATCACAGGTTGGGGCGGGAAGTCGATCACCTGTTCCCGCAGTTCCACATGGGCAGACCGCCGGCCCGACAACACAAATGGCCGGACGTTGTCCACGAACGGCCAGATGAAATTGATGCCGCTGTTGGCAATCTTGTGGAACTTGCCCAACCTCTCCACGATCTTGACCGTGGCCTGCTGAACGAGCTGGATGCCTCTCTTGGCCACCACGAAAAGCACAATCACCAGAACGAAAAAAGTAAATCCCATAGCTCCCTCCTAAATTGGTTTCACCCGGACCTTGTTCCCCACCACATCCAGGACCTCCACTTTGGCCCCTTCAAGGATCTGGGTTTCCTCCTCACAGATAGCGGACCACACCTCTCCCCCAATCTTTACCGAGCCCGTCTTGAGACTACCATCGATGGCCTTCAGCACGATTGCTTGCCGGCCTTTGAGTGCTTCGACATTTGTGGCGACGCTCTGCTGGCTGCGAAACAACATGCTCTGGAATATGGTGCGCGAAAACACCAACAGCAGGAACGAAATAGCCAAAAAGGCGCTCACCTGAACCGTCTGCGACATCCCCAGGAAGGCCAGTAAAGCAGCTACCAAAGCTCCCACCCCGAACCAGAGAACAAAGAATGCGGGGATCAAGATTTCTACCACAACCAGCGCCAGACCCAGGAGCAACCAAACATGCCAGGCGCGAAACTGCTGGAACCAACCGCGCGCGTCCACCGCTTCGGCTGCACGTGCGGCCTCCTTTCGGCTTTCGGCGACCAGTTCGAGCTTGTAGGTTTCGAGCAGCTGTTCCAGATCTTCGCTCCTAGCTGCCGCTAGCTTTAGAGTCAAGGCCTCCTGGGTGGTCAAGGTCAACAGCTTCCCCTTCTCCACGACTTCCGGGACCACCACGTCGGCATCTACCATGGCCTCGGCCAGCGCGCCGGGATGATTTCGGCTTTCCGCGGTCGCCTTCATCTCTTTGCGGAAGTAACTGATCGCCTTTTCACCTGCCGGCTCCGACCCCGTCCAGGTCAACCGCACAGGAGTGGCCGCCCCGATCGTGGCTCCCGGCGCCATGACGATCTCGTGGCTGGCCAGGGCAAGCAGCGCGCCGGCCGAGATGGCGCGTTTGTTCACAAAGGCGATGACGCGCAACGGCGTGTCCAAGAGAGCGTCTCGGATTGCGACGGCCGCGTCTAACTCTCCGCCGAAGGTGTCAATTTCCAGGATTGCGGCTTGTGCTCCTGAGGCCGCTGCTTTCTGGAGCTCCTGGCGAATGTATCTTGCCAGGCGACTGTTTACAGGCCCCTTCGCGAGAATCAGATAGGCCTCGCTCGGACCGGCCGCCTCTTCAGCGCTCGCCTGCGCTTGTCCGGCCTCCTCCTGCAATGCGTTGGCTCGCGTGGCGGGTGCCGTCACAAAGGGGATTGCGAAGGCGAAGCCGACCAGTGCGGACAGGAGTGCCCGCCTAAGCCACCACGTATCTATTCGCCAACTCTGCATAACTTGTCTTTGTGAACCTCTATGATCGCCAAGGCTAACGCGATGACACTGGCCTCGTCAATTCTGATGCTGGTCTGATGCTGGTCTGATGCTGGAAAAGAAAGGCCGAGGCGGATCGGGATTGCTTCGCTAGAGCTCTCGGGCCATCAGCCAGGCGTCCATGCGGCCAAGGTAGTAGCGGCGGACACGGGCCACGGTCTGGTAGCCCAGCTTGCGGTAAAAGGCGACTGCCTGAGTGTTCTCCACCCAGGTGAAGAGTTCTACACGCTTGACCATCATCTGCTTGAAACGCTGCTCGGCGCGCTCGATCAGCTCCGTGGCGATGCCCGCCCGGCGGTGTTCGGGCAGCACCTCAATCGTGATGATGTGGCCATTGGCGTCGTGTTCCCGGCGGCCGAGGACAAATCCGGTGATGCGGGTCGCCTGCTGGTCTTCCGCAACGATCGCGAAGGTGTCTCGAGACCGCAGCCAGTAGGACAACTCAGCGGGGCTATAGGCGATGCCTGCCGGGAAACACAGCCGGTCAATATCGCATAGGGCGCGGAAATCGCCCGGCTGGTAGTCGCGGAACCCAATGCAGGCTTTGTCCCTCATTTCCTTGGACTGGCTCCGCCAGGTGGCAACTGGGATGTCGTTCCGCACGCGTCTTTGGTCGCTGTCGTTGGGGTCGCTGTCGTTGGAGTCGCTGTCGTTGGCCGGCATCAGTAAGCCCTGTTTCAGAGTGTGGGAAAAGCCTTGCGCTTTCTCAGTGTAGCAGGCGCCGAAACGGGTGTGGAGAGATTGCTGGCTGGAGGCGCCCGCTCTAGCGGTGCCCGGCGTGCGATTCGACCGGTTCGGGAGCCACCGCGCGCGGCGGCCCCAGGGCCTGTAGCCGATACAGGTGGTTGAGCAACACGGGCCAGCGTCCCAGCGCGTGGCCTTTTTCCATGGCCTGGGTGACGTAAGCCTTAGCCAGCACGACTGCGTCCGGCAGGGACTTGCCCAGGGCCAGGTTGGCCGCGATCGCCGAAGAGAACGTGCAGCGGGCCCCATGCATCTTCGGTGAGCGGAGCCGGCCGCCGGCCCTGTTGCCAGCAAAGACGAAATTCTCTCTGCCGTCAAACAGCACGTCCTGAGGCTTTTCCAGGTGCTCTCCGGTGATCACCACCGCTGCTCCACACATGCCGTGGAGGCGTGCGGCGACCGCTTTCATCTCCTCGACGGTACGCAGGCTCCGCCCGGTCAGGTGGGAGGCCTCCTCGGTGTTGGGAGTCATGAGGGTAGCTTTGGGAAGAAGCCGGTCGTGCAGCAGCTCCACGGCCTCCGGCGCCAGCATGGAGGCGCCGCTGCCGGAGCGAAACATCGGGTCCAGAACCACAAACGGCAGAGCATAGCGGTCCAGTGCGGCGACCACCGCCTCAACGTTGGCGGCCGAACCCATCAGACCAAGTCTTAACTCCGGCCAGGAGGATGTCCTCCGCCAGGGGCGCGATCTGCTGGGCCAACCATGACGCTGGAACGTCCTGGCGACCGCCCACCCGTTCGGTGTGTCGCACGGTGAGTGTCGTCACCGCTGACACCCCGTAGCAATTGTGGGCTGCAAAGGTTTTCAAGTCTGCGATGATGCCGGCGCCACCGGAAGGGTCGAAGGCCGCAATGGTGAGAACCACGGGCACGTCGGTTCCGGCTTCGCCACGTGCATGCATAAGCGCAAAAGTAGCCCAACCGGTCCGGGAACGCAATTACTGTTGGGAAGGGGGAAACCAATGAGTCACCAAGCAGCCAGCGGGCTGCAGTGCCTTCCCGCGGTAGGGATCACCGGCCTTCCGGCCCTACAGACTCGATTTCCAACCGCTCTTGCTTCACCGCCGGGATTGGCCTACCATTGAAGAAGTCCACATGACCGTTGACGAAGCAATCACCCAGATCGAGGACGGCATCCGCCGGCTGAAGATCGAGTTCGACATCTACTTTAACGGCGGCTCGAAGCGTCCTCCCACGGACCTGCACTGGAAGGTCGAGAGCCTGATCAAGCGCTACGGCGAGGGGCAAAAGCTGACATTTCCTCAACGGTTCCGCTACAACAGCCTGGTGTCTCGCTACGCCCTCTTCAACGACAGGTGGCGGCAGAAAGTAAAAGCCCGGGAGGAGGGCCGCGAACCGCGCCGACGCGAGGAGCCGCCGAGGGAAGCCCCGGCAGCGTTCAAAACCCAATGGCAGGACCCGGAGCTAGAACACCAAAAGGTGGAACAACTGTTTCAGGCCCTGGTAGAGGCCAAGAAGCAGTGCGGGCAGGCGGGTGAGGCTTTGCCGCTGGACAACTTCAAGCGCTTCGTCAAGCAGAAGACCGAGCAGTTGAAGAAAGACCAGGGGTGTAAGTCTGTGGAGTACGTCGTGGAGGTGGAAAAAGGCCAGGTCCGATTAAAAGCAAAAGGCTCATCCTGAGTTTCTGACGATCCAAAGCGTCGGCATCCTCTATTTTCCTGACCCCATCTATGCCCAAGATTCAGCGCGCTCTGTTGAGTGTGACCGACAAGCGTGGGGTGGTGGAGTTTGCCCGCGGCTTGGCGAAACTGGGAATCGAGCTGATTTCCACCGGTGGAACGGCCCGTCTGTTGCGGAAAAGCGGCCTGGCGGTCACTGAGGTTGCCGAGGTCACCGGCTTTCCGGAAATGTTGGATGGACGAGTCAAAACCCTGCACCCGGCCATCCATGGCGGATTGTTGGCGCGGCGGGACCAGGCGGAGCACCTGGCCTCACTTGAGCACCATCGGATTCGCCCCATTGACCTGCTGGTCGTGAATCTGTACCAGTTTGAGCAGGCCGCCGCCCGCAACGAGGTGCTTGAGGAGCTGATCGAACAGATCGATATCGGCGGCCCCTCCATGATCCGTTCGGCCGCCAAGAACTTCCGCGACGTGGCCGTGTTGGTCTCTCCCGATGACTATCAGCCGCTGCTGAGGCAACTGGAGCAGACGGGCGGGGAGCTGCCGATGGAGACTTGCTGGAGGCTGGCGCAGCGGGCTTTCGCCGCGACCGCCGCCTACGACGCCGCCATTGCGCAAACTCTGGCCAAGACCGCCAACCCCGCAGCTCCGGCTACTGTCACGGCCGAGTGTTCGCCGTTCCCGCCCCTGCAGTGGCTGCCACTGGAAAAAGTCAGCGACTTGCGCTACGGCGAAAACCCGCACCAGCAGGCGGCACTGTACCGGGCCAGAAACCAGTCCGCAGTGGGGCTGGCCGGCGCGCAGCAACTCCAAGGCAAGCCGCTTTCCTACAACAATCTGGTGGACCTGGATGCGACCTGGGAACTGGTCAGTGAATTCTCCGAAATTGCCGCCGCGATTATCAAGCATACCAATCCTTGCGGTCTGGGCAGCGCAGCCAGCCAGGTCGAGAGCTATCGCCGGGCCTTGGCCACCGACCCGGTGTCGGCCTTCGGCAGCGTGCTCGGCTTCAACCGCACACTGGAGGCCGAGACGGCTGAAGAGGTCGTCAAGACCTTCGTGGAGGCGATCATCGCCCCTGGTTACAGCACCGGCGCGCGGCAACGCCTGGCTTCCAAGAAGGACCTGCGACTGGTGGAGATGGCCGACGGCGAGCGGGCTGGCGATCAGCTCCAATGGAGACACATCAGCGGCGGGCTGCTGGCGCAGACTCCGGATCAGCACCGGCTGACTCAGAAGGAACTGCGGGTGGTCACCCAGCGCTCTCCCAGCGAGGAGGAGATCCGCGCGCTGCTGTTCGCCTGGAAAATCGTCAAGCATGTGAAGTCCAATGCCATCGTCTTTGCCCGCGAGGGGCAGCTGGTGGGTGTGGGAGCCGGACAAATGAGCCGGGTGGATTCGGTGAAGCTGGGCGCGGGCAAAGCCGTGCTTCCTCTCGACGGTACGGTGATGGCCTCCGACGCCTTCTTCCCCTTCCCCGACGGCGTGGAAGAAGGCGCGAAGGTCGGCATCACAGCTGTCATCCAGCCGGGCGGCTCCATCCGCGACCGCGAAGTGATCACGGGGGCCGACCGGCTCGGCCTGGCCATGGTCTTCACTGGCGTGCGCCACTTCCTACACTAGCGGAGGAAGACCGTCGACTCGAACGCGCACGAGCCAGAACGGTTCCTACTGGTGACCTTATCTGATCCGTTTTCGGGCCTCGAGGACGTGCTATACTGGGGGAAAGTGGGCTCAGATGCCTTCTGAGCAGGCGGCTTGATGAACAGATTCCTGTCGGTAGTCTTACTGCTGCTGCTGGGTGCCGGGGGGCTGTGCGGGCAACAATCCGAGGAGCCTGAAGCGCAGCCTGGCGCCCTCAGCAACTTGCCCACAGCGGTACCCGACCGCGGTCGGTCCTATTACCACTACACTTTGGCTCACCTCTACAAGGAAATGGCAGTAGCCCACAGCCGTCAGGATTACTTTGCCCGGGCCATCGAAGAATACAAGCAGGCCATCCAGTACGACCCGGGTTCAGCTTTCCTTAGCGCGGAGCTGGCCGACCTGTACGCCCGCACCGGGCGCGTCCGCGAGGCGGTGCTGCAAGCCGAAGAGGTACTCCAGCGCGATCCCAGTAGTCTGGAGGCACGGCGCCTCTTGGGCCGCATTTACCTGCGGGTGCTAGGGGAGGCCTCAGGCGGCGGGCAGCGGGGAGACGTGCTGCGCCAGGCCATCGAGCAGTTCGAAGCGATTGCCCGGCTCCAGCCCAAGGACCTGGGTGTCCGGCTCACCCTGGGGAGGCTGTACCGGTCGAGCAGCGACTTTAGCAAGGCCGAGGAGGTGCTCAAGGAGGCGCTGGCACTGGAGCCGGAATCCGAGGCGGCACTGACGACCTTGGCCTTCCTCTACACCGACACCAGCCAGTTTCATGCTGCTTCGGAACTGCTGGAAAAAGCCACTGGCCGGAATCCGGACCCCAAGCTCCTAGCAGCCCTCGGGGCGGCCTACGAGCAGGGGCGCGAGCATGAGAAAGCCGTTCAAGCCTACCGCAAGGCTTTGGAGCGGGACAAGAACAACTCCCAATTCCTCAGCGCGCTGGGCCGCAACCTGATCTACAACGAACAGTACGAGGAAGCCCTGGTTCCCTATCAGGCGGTGGCGGCCGCCCAACCCCGCAACGGGAACGCCTTCCTGCGGATGGGGCAAATCTACCGCCAGTTGCGGAAGTACGATCTGGCGTCGGAAAACCTGAGGAAGGCCGGGGCACTGCTGCCGGAAAGCGTGGAGGTTCCCTACAACCTGGCTTTGTTGCACGAAGCCCAGGGTCGGCCGCACGAGGCCATCCAGGCAATGCAGAAGTTGTTGGACCAGACGAACAAGGCCGACGCCAGCCAAAACGGTCCACGCGAGAAATCCAACCGGGCCATCTTGCTGGAGCGGCTCGGTGTTCTGTACCGCAGCACGGAAAATTACGCGGCCGCCGAAGAGGCGTTCCGGCAGATGCTGGAAAGCGACGAGGAAAACGCAGTCCGCGGGGCCACCCAGCTGGTGGAAACCCTCCGCCAGGCCAGAGAGCTACCCAGGGCGCTGGCCGAGGCTGAAGCGGCACTCCAACGTTTCCCAGAGGAACGCAGCCTGAAGTTCACTCACGTTTCGCTTCTGGGCGAGAGCGGAGAGGCGGAACGCGCCTCCCGGATTCTGCGAGCCATGCTCCAGGACAAACCGGAGGACCGCCAGGTGCTGCTCACCCTGGCTCGGGTGAACGAGCGCGCGAAGCGCTATCGGGAGGCCGAGCAGGCCATCGCCGCAGCGGAAAAGCACTCGTCGCGCCAAGAGGAAAAGGAGTTCGTTTACTTCCTCTGGGGCTCCATTCTGGAGCGGCAGAAGAAATACGACGGCGCCGAAGAGCAGTTCCAGAAAGCCCTGGCCATCAACCCCCAGAGTGCAATGACCCTCAACTACCTCGGCTACATGCTGGCCGACCGTGGCGTGCGGCTTGAGGAAGCCAAACGATACATTCAGGCCGCCCTGGAGCAGGACCCCAATAACGGAGCCTACCTGGACAGCCTGGGCTGGGTGTTTTACAAGCTGGACCAGTTCGACGCGGCCGAGCAGTACCTGCTGAGGGCGGTCCAGCGGATTTCCCGCGATGCCACCATCCACGACCACCTGGGCGACGTGTACTACAGCACCGGGCGAATTCGCGAAGCGCTGATTCATTGGCAGAAGGCGCTGGCCCAGTGGTCGCGCGCCCTGCCTAGCGAAGCTGACCCGCAGGAAGTGGCGAAGATCCAGAAGAAGCTGGAAGGCGCTAAAGTGCGCCTGGCCCGGGAAACCGGCAAGAAGCGAGATTGAATCCGCGGTCAAACCGGCCTCTACGGGCGGCCTTCCGCCGGGTGAAATGTCCCGCCCGCCTTGTGAAATGTCCTGCGAAGATTAACCTCGGGCTGCAAGTGTTGGGTCGGCGTCCCGACGGCTACCACGAGCTCCGTACGGTCTTCCAAACCATCGCACTGCACGATGAACTGCACCTGCAGGAGAAGGCAGCCAGAACGGCCAAAGTGGAACTGTCTGGCGACGGGGCAGAGGCAATTGGACTGCCCAACCTGGCGGTTCTGGCAGCGGAAGCCGTATTAGAAGAACTGGGGGAACGGCGCACAGTTCGGCTGACGCTCAACAAGAAGATTCCGCCGGGCAGCGGGTTAGGGGGCGGCTCCAGCGATGCCGCAGCCGTGCTGCGAGTGCTGCCGGTTTTGTTGGGCCGGCCGTTGGCGCCGGAACGTCGGCTGGCTTTGGCGGCGGAGCTGGGTGCCGATGTCCCGTTTTTTCTGGTGGGCGGCCAGGCCATCGGGTTGGGTCGGGGGACTGAGGTCTATCCGTTGCCCGACGTTCCGGCTCTACCCCTTGTGGTGGTCCATCCGGGCCTGCACGTTTCTAGCGCCGACGCTTACCGGCAGCTCGATCAGGCGCGAGACAATCCGGAACCACTCGACCCCGCGGCGTTGACAAGCACCGCGACAGAGCCTAGTATAGTTAGCTTCTGCGCTATTGTTTGTGGTCGCAGATGGGACCGACTCAGGAATGATTTTGAGCCGGTTGTTTTTTCCACCTACCCAGAACTGGCGCGGCTCAAGACAGCTCTCACCCGAGCCGGCGCATCGGCGGCACTGCTTTCCGGCAGCGGTTCGGCCGTGTTTGGGGTTTTTGATTCCGGAACGGCGGCCCGGCATGCTGCGGCGCGACTACGGCGCCGATGGCCCCGCTGGCAGATCTGGGTAACTCGGACAGTCTCACGCCTTGAACTGGCGCGCGAGTGGGTTGGGTATGGACAGTGACCGATTGAAAATCCTAGGCGGCAACGCCAACTCGCCGCTGACCGAGGAAATTTGCGCCTGCCTGAGGGTTCCGGTGGCCGACGCCTCCGTGACTCGCTTCAGCGACGGGGAGGTCTACGTCCAAATCCTGGAGAACGTTCGCGGGGCCGACGTCTTCGTGGTGCAGCCCACCTGCCAGCCGGTGGATACCAACCTGGTGGAGCTGCTGCTGCTGATCGACGCGCTCAAACGGGCTTCGGCCCAGCGCATCACCGCCGTGATCCCCTACTACGGGTATGCGCGACAGGACCGGAAGGACAAGCCCCGGGTACCAATCTCGGCCAAGCTGGTGGCCGACCTGCTGAGCACGGCCGGCGCCAGCCGCACGCTCACCCTGGACCTGCACGCGTCGCAGATCCAGGGCTTCTTCAATTGCCCGGTCGATCACCTGTTTGCCTCGCCAGTGCTGGTGAGTTACTTCCAGGGCCTCGATTTGCCCGATCTGACCGTCGTGGCACCGGACGCTGGAGGCGTGGAGCGCTCGCGCTCTTTCGCCAAGAAGGTGAACGCGCCGCTGGCGATCATGGACAAGCGCCGCGAGGAAGTCAACGTGGCTGAAGTGATGCACGTCATCGGCGACGTGCACGACCGCACTGCCCTGATTGTGGACGACATTGTGGACACGGCCGGGACACTGGTGAAGGCGGCCGAGGCGCTGCTGGACAACGGTGCCCGCCGCGTCTTTGCCTCGGCGACGCACGCGGTGCTGTCCGGGAGTGCGGTGGAGCGGATCTGCAGGTCGCCGATCGAACGGCTGGTGGTCACCAACTCGATCCCACTGCAGCCGGAGGCGCAGGGCTGCGACCGGATCAAGGTGTTAAGCATCGCCGAGCTGCTGGCTAAGGCCATCCATTCCATTCACGCGGAGACCTCCGTCAGCCAACTGTTCATTTGAGTTTGCATTCATGAAATTCTCTGTTTGGAATCTGCGGCCATGGTGAACAGAACGGTCATCGAAGCCGAGCCCCGCACCGAGACCGGAAAGAACGTGGCCCGACGCCTGCGCCAGAGCGGCCATATGCCCGGGGTCCTATACGGGGCCGGCCAGCCGACGGTGCCGGTGTCGCTGAACCCCCGGCAGATGCGGACCGTGCTGGAATCGGAGACCGGACGGAACACGATCCTTACGGTGGAGGTCAAGGGCGGCGAAACCACCAAGGCCATGCTGGTGGACTGGCAGTATGAGCCTGTGCACAGCAGACTGCTGCATGTGGACTTAAAGCGCATCGTGCTGGACCAGCAACTGCAGGCCACCGTACCGGTCGTCCGCCTGGGAGAGGCTCCGGGCGTCAAGCTGCAGGGCGGCATTCTGGAGTTTGTGGCGCGCGAGGTGGAAGTCGAGTGCCTCCCCGCCGACATCCCGGATAGTATCCATGCTGACGTCAGCGAGCTGATGATCGGAACGAGCGTGCGGGTGCGGGACCTCAAGGTGGACGAGAAGGTGCGCGTTCTCTCTGACCCCGAGCTGGTCGTGGTGCACGTCGTTGCGCCCAGGCAAGTCGAAGAGAAGCCTGCGGAGGAGGCGGCTGTGCCCGAGGAGGCCGCGCCGGCCGAGCCCGAAGTCATTCGCAAGGGCAAGGGCGAGGAGGAAGAAGAGGAAGCCACCGAGGCCAAGAAGAAATAGCCCGGCCGGCTCCCGCGCCGCCGACTTCCGCGCCGAGAGATGCGCGTCATCATCGGTCTCGGTAACCCCGGGATCGAATACCAGTTTACGCGCCACAACCTGGGTTTCCTCGTGGTGGATCGGCTGGCCGAAGCGGCCCGGGCGCGGGTCGAACGGCCCGAGGCGCGCTGCCTGCTGGCTCACGCCGAGCTGGAGGGGCAATCGGTGGTGCTGGCCAAGCCCCTCACCTACGTGAATTTGAGCGGGCTGGCCGTGCGAGAACTGCTCCAGGTTTTGGAGTTGACTCCGGAGGCGCTGGTGGTGGTTAGTGATGAGCTAGCCCTGCCGGAGGGGGGACTGCGTATCCGCCCTCACGGCAGCGCCGGCGGGCACCACGGCCTGGAGTCAATTATTGGGGCGCTCGGCACGCAGGAGTTTGTGCGGGTGCGCCTGGGCATTGGTCCCGAGCATCCAGTGAACGACGCCTCGGACTTCGTGCTGCGGACCTACCGCCGTTCGGAGCTGAAGCGGGTGGATGAGCAAGTGGAGAGGGCGGCGGAGGCGGTGCTGTTGATCCTGCGTGAAGGCCTGCAGAAGGCAATGAACCGGTTCAACCGCCGGCCTGCTAAGCAGGCCGCTGAAAAAGAGGAGGAGTGACTGCCGCCGGGCGTGGCTCGGTAGCCTGAACACAGGCGATGGGCTCCTCCGCAACCTGTGAGCAGGTTGCCGAACCAGGCTGTGTTGCTCGCGTGGCCGCCGGCGAGCCTGCGGCCTGGAGAAGCTGAGGGAGAATGCGCGCTTACGAGATTCTGTTCATCCTCAGACCGGGCATGACCGAAGAGGATGTGGATCGGTTTCTGGTCCAAATGGAAACCGTGGTGTCTTCCACGGGGGGAACCCTCCAGAGCAAAGAGAAGTGGGGCCGGCGACGGCTGGCTTACGAAGTGCGGCGCCACCGCGAGGGCTATTACGTCTTGTTTAACCTGGAATGTGAGCCGCCCACGGTCCGTGAGTTCGAACGAGTCCTGAAGGTCTCCGAGCCTGCCATCAAATTTCTGACCGTGCGGATTGACCAGGAACTCAAGCGTCTGGAGAAACTCCGCCAAAAACGGGAGAAAAAGGAGAAGCGGGGCAAGCGCGGAGCCGCGCGCGGCACCTCGGCCGCGCCGCCCGTGCCCGCGGCGGCGCCCGAGGCTGCAGTGTAATGGGGCGGGCTCTGTCCGGCCCCCGGAGGTAGAGCAGGTATCATGCCCAACCAACCGTATCCACGCCGCCCCGCCAAAGCGGGGGGCGTCAAGAAGCAATACGCGCGACGCAGGAAGGTCTGCAAGTTCTGCGTCGAGCGGATTGACAACATCAACTACAAGGACGTGAGGCTGATCGGCCAGTTCGTCGTCGAGCGGGGCAAGATCATCCCCCGGCGCATTTCCGGGGTCTGCACGCCGCACCAGCGGCGGCTGAGCGAAGCGATCCAGAAGGCCCGGAACATCGCCCTACTTCCTTTCGCCGCCGAGCTCTGAGGCGCGCAAGGCCGCTCCGGCGCACAACTGCCATTCGCCATCTCGGGAGAGTGCCATGGAAGTGATCCTTCGAGTCGATGTCCCCAAGTTGGGCCAGCGCGGCAAGGTCGTGAATGTGGCCTCGGGGTACGCCCGCAATTTCCTTTTGCCACGCAAACTAGCGGTGCCGGCCACCTCGGGCAACAGGAAGGTTGTGGAGCAGGAGAAGGCGGCGGCAGCCCGCCACGAGGCCAATGAGCGCACCCAGGCTGAGGAACTCGCCCGCCAGTTGGCCGACCTCACCGTGGCCGTAATCCGCAAGTCCGGCGAGGCGGACCAACTCTTCGGCTCGGTCACCTCACTGGACGTTGCTGACGCCTTGCAGGCCAAGGGCTACCACATCGACCGGCGCAAGATCCACCTGGAGGAGCCGATCAAGCATCTGGGTGAGTACGAAATCCCGCTGCGCCTGCACCGCGAGGTCATCGCCACGCTGAAGTTGCAGGTGGTGCAAGAGGAATGATGGTGCTGTTCCGCCCTCGGTCCAACGCCGCCGGAGAGCCGGCCCCCCCTCGTGACACCAGCGAAGGTTTAGCCGGCGAGGCGTAGGCGCCCTTCAGGATTCTGGCCCCCAGAAATCATCGAGCCAAGAATCATTAAGATGGAAAGCGGCACAAAGCTGCCGCACTCCGTGAGAGCGGCCAAGTGGATCACAACCGGTTGATCATGCTGGCCACGGAACCGGCGCCGAAGCCGTTGTCAATGTTGACCACGGCGACGTTGCTGGCGCAGCTGTTGAGCATGCCCAGCAGCGCAGCCAAGCCCTGGAAGCTGGAGCCGTAGCCAATGCTGGTGGGTACGGCAATCACCGGCACAGCCACCAGACCGGCCACCACGCTGGGCAGCGCACCTTCCATCCCGGCCACGCAAATGATTACGCGGGCCGAACTCAGAACGTCCCGGTTGCCCATCAGCCGGTGGATGCCCGCCACTCCGACGTCGTAGAGATACTCCACAGGGTTGCCCATGACGCGCGCTGTCACTAGCGCTTCTTCGGCCACCGGGATGTCGGAAGTGCCCGCCGTAAGCACCAGCACCTTGCCGCGCCCGTAGATGGTGTGATCGCGCTGAATGGTGATGGCTCCGGAAAGGGAGTGGAACTTTGCGGCGGGAATGGCCTTGCGCACGCGCCGGTATAGGGCCTCGTCGCCGCGCGTCACCAGCACATTGGGCGAGACGCGCAGCATCTTCTTCACCACACCCACCACCTGTTCCGGCTGCTTGCCGCGCCCCAGGATCACCTCCGGCATGCCCTGGCGGAGGGCACGGTGGTGATCAATCTTGGCGAATCCCAGGTCTTCAAATGGAAGGTGTTTGAGCTGCCCAACGGCTCCTTCCACGTCCACCTTTCCCCGCCGTACCTGCTCGAGCAACGCGCGCAGCTTCTTTTCCGTCATATGTGGTCCGTCATATGTGGTCCGTCATTTCTGGTCTGTCATCTCTGGTCCGTCATCTCTGGCGACCACTTTGCATGCGGCAGTTTATCAGCGCCGGGGTCGGTGCTCAAGGATTCCGCAGGTCTGCCGGCTCGACTTGCTGGTAGCCGCAAAGGTGTTGCGCACAGACAGGAATCTTGTACACAATGACGCGGCATGTTCGCTCAGCCCTTTTTCCCTGTTGATTCTGGCGTGGCTTGTTTTGCGCTGTTTTCCACAGGTCAGAAGACAGACCTGCTCTTCACGCTGTTCCTCATTTTCGTCTCGGCTAAATTGCTGGCAGAAATCTTCCAGCGGTTCAGTCAACCGGGGCTGGTGGGGGAAATCCTGGCTGGGGTGTTCATCGGGCCGGCCCTGCTGGGCTGGGTGCAACCTTCGGAAGTCACCATGGCGCTGGCGGAACTGGGGGTGATGTTCCTTCTGTTTAACGTCGGCCTGGAAGTCAAGCCCAGGGAGCTGTTCGAGGTGGGGGGCACAGCGATTACGGTGGCTGTTCTCGGTGTCGTGCTCCCGTTTCTCGCCGGATGGCTGCTGGCGGTGGCCTGGGGCTATCCGAGCCTGGAATCCATTTTTATCGGCGCGGCCCTGGTGGCCACCAGCGTGGGCATCACCGCCCGGGTCTTGCAGAGCCTGGGACATTTGCAAACGCGGATGGCCCGCGTGATTTTGGGAGCCGCGGTCCTTGACGACATCCTGGCCCTGATTGTGCTGGCCTTGGTCAGCGGCCTGGCCGGCGGCTCGGTGCACTACGCGCAGTTGATCGCGACTGCCGGACTGGCCTTCGGCTTCACTGGCTTCCTGGTTTTTGTGGGGTTTCGAGCGATCCACCGGTTGGTGCCGCTGGTGCACCGGCTGCACCTGGAACATGCCATGTTCATTTTTGGCCTGGCGCTGCTGCTGGGTCTCTCTTACCTGGCCAACCACATCGGCATCGCCGCCATTATTGGCGCCTTTATGGCCGGCCTGCTGCTTGCCGACTATAGCCGCGAGTCGGAGATGGACACTCACATGCATGCCATCGGTGAGCTGTTGATGCCGTTTTTTTTCGTTGATATTGGCATGCGCGTGACCGGCCGGTTCTTTACCGAGGGCAGCACGCTGCTGTTCGCCCTGTTACTGATCGTGGTTGCGGCGCTCACCAAGCTGGTGGGCTGTAGCCTGGGGGCCGCGCGCCTCGGGTGGCGCGACGCGACGGCGATTGGTGTAGGCATGATCCCGCGCGGTGAGGTCGGCATTATTGTGGCGCAAATGGGGCTGACCGTCGGTGTCCTCTCCGGCACGACTTATTCCGTCCTGGTCGCCATGGCCGTGGTGACGACCTTGATGGTGCCCCCGATCTTGCAACGGATGCTGGGGGTGCTTCGGCCCCAACCTATCGAAGTGCCAATGTAGTATTGTCGGCTTTACTGGGGCCCCTGTTTTTCCGTATGATAGTTGCCTCGCTCAAGCAAAACTTTTAAAGGAGGAGTATGGTACAGGCAGCTCGAATGACGCAGAGCCAGGTGGTCCGGCATCTGGCAGAGAAGAATGGACTCACAAATAAGGCAGCGCACGAGTTCCTCGATTCGTTGGTGGATCTGGCAGTCCAACAGACCAAACGGGGCGGCATCTTCGTTCTGCCCGGCCTGGGCCGGATGAAGAAGGTGAAGCGGAAGGCGCGCATGGGCCGCAACCCCGCTACCGGCGAGACCATCAAGATTCCGGCTAAGACCACGGTGAAGTTCTACCTGGCCAAGGCCGCTAAGGACGCGGTCGCTCCGCCCAGGAAGTAACCCAAGTACCGATGCCGCGCCGGGAGTGGCTGTTCCTCCGGGGGCAGCTACGTCCCTTCGCGAAGCGCCGTTCTGTTTGGGAGGACGGGCCGGCCGGCTGGCGGCAGCTATAGGTGGGAGGAAAGTGTGGCGCCCGCAGCCGCCGCGGCGGCCACGGTGGGCGGCGAATCCTCGATGACCACTTCCTCCCACAGCGAACGGTCGCGCATCAAGCGATCCACCAGAGCCACGTGCATCTGGTGGCCAGCCCGTTCGGCGATGACGTGTCCCAGCAGGGGGCGGCCGATGAGCGCCAGATCACCGATCAGGTCCAGCAACTTATGGCGGCAGAATTCGTCGGGGAAGCGAAGCCCGCTGCCGTTGAGCAGACCGGCATCCGTCAGCACCAGCGCGCTGTCCAACGAAGCGCCCCGGATCAGGCCCATGTTCCGCAGCGCGTCCACGTCTCGCAAGAAACCGAAGGTTCGGGCAGGCACAATGTCGCGCACGTAGTTCTCTGGGGTTAGTTCCAGGTCGAAGTGCTGGCGGCCAATCAGCGGATGAGGGAAGTCAATCGTGCAGCTCAGGCGGTAGGTCTCGGCCGGGTAGATGCCAATGCGCTTTCCGTCCTGGCGTACTTCCGCCGGGCGCAGCACCCGCAGGTAGGAGCGCCTGGCGCGCTGGCGCCGTAGGCCGGCCCGCTGGATCATCTCCACGAAGGGCATGGCGCTGCCGTCCAGGATCGGCAACTCCAGCGAGTCAATCTCAAGGATGGCATTGTCCACCCCGCAGCCGAGCAGCGCCGACAGCAAGTG
>JAKZXP010000302.1:0-3153 GCA_047514915.1 Terriglobia bacterium | reverse complement strand
CCATTAGCCTGGCTGAACCGGTCGTAGACGCCATCGCCGTCCAGGTCGGCGGCCTGAATCTGCCGCCCGTCGGCGGCGCGCCATCGGCGCTCTCCGGCCGGATGGAACACCTGCGGGACAGGTTGTCCCCAGCGATGGATGTGCAGGGTGATATAGCCGGCGAGAATCGCCAGTAGCAGCGCAGCAGCGCGCCACCGGGTGGCTCTGCTCATTTCCCGGCCTGGGAGGCTTCGGTCAACAAAGCTGCCAGGAGCGGAACCATGATTTCGTGATGGCCGGTGAGAGCCCAGCCCTTGCCACCCGCGGCCGTGGGCCGCCGCACCACGTTCTGCGTCGGGCGGTAGTGCTGGAAGAAATCGAGGTTGGCCGTGTAGAACTGGTGGAGCGGGTGGCCCAGGTTGTGGACCACCGTTACTGCCTTCAGGAACACTTCCGGCAACATGACGGCGGAGCCGACATTCAGGTAAACGCCGCCGCCCTCCAGCTTGCGGACCAGCTCGCAAAGAAGGCGGAAATCGTGGTGAGTGGCGGCACCTTGGGCAGCCGGATCCAGGCAGGGATGCATGTGCGGCGTGTCGGCCCCAAGCGCCACGTGGACGGTAACCGGCACGCGCGCTCGGGAGGCGCCCGCCAACAGGCTCACGTCTAGCCGACTGTTGCCCGAGGAACCAGGCGCCGACGCCTGTGCCAGAATCTCCCGGCCCAGCCCTTCGCCCAGACCGATCTGCTCGCGCACCGCCGTCTCGGCTGCCGATTGCAGCAGCTTCGCGGTTTCCTCTGCCATCCCAAAGGACCCATCGTCGAGCACCGCTTCGACTTCCTCGGAAGTGCTGCCGCAAAGGGCGATCTCCACATCGTGGATGGCGGCTGAGCCATTCATGGCCATTCCGCTCACAAGTCCCTGGCGCATCAATCCCAGCAGTACCGGTGCCAGCCCGCACTTGACCACGTGGCCTCCCAGGCCCCAGATAATCGGCTTGCCAAGCCGCCGGG
Organism: Terriglobia bacterium; assembly: GCA_047514915.1. Lineage (GTDB taxonomy): Bacteria > Acidobacteriota > Terriglobia > JAJPHL01 > JAPKYU01 > CBDBKE01. Next base: position 2,160 of record JAKZXP010000302.1, on the reverse strand, counting down.
CTTCCATCATGGCCTGGACTAATTCCACCAGCGAATTGGCCGCCAAGATCATGGGCAACGAATCCAACCAGCCCTGAAGGCCCTGGCCGGGCCGGTATTCCCGGGCAAAATCCTCCACTGATACCTTGGCGGCGCGCTTGGTCAGAGAGACCGTTTGGATGCCGGATAGCTCGATCGGTTTGTCGTCGTAGTTGCTGGACATGAGCGTGGACACCAGTGTGCCACAAGTTGTGTCAAGACAGCATCCTTAGCAGGTTCCTGGAAGTCTTTTTCGGTGTAACGGGTACAGAGTGGCCAGGGCGAAACTTGGCCTCTGCCAGGAGGGCTACTGTGCGCGTTCCTGGTAGGTCCCTGCTGCGGTGTTTACGCGGACCTTGTCTCCGGTGTTGACGAACGGGGGAACATGCACGACGAGTCCGGTCTCCAACTTGGCGGGCTTCATCATGTTGGAGGCGGTGGCGCCTTTCAGCGACGGCTCCGTCTCCACCACTTCCAGGTCCACGGTGGCCGGCAGTTGGATGCCGACCGGCTTCCCGTCGTAGAACTCCACAGTGATCTTGAGGTTGGGTACCAAGTACTCCATCGTTTCACCGAGCGTCTCGTTTCTCAGGTGGGTCTGTTCGTAGGTCTCAGTGTTCATGAAGTGGTAGTCCTCACCATCCCGGTACAGGTACTCCATCTCCTGCGCGTCCAGGATGGCTCTCTCCACGCGGTCTTCTGAACTAAACCGGTGATCCACCATCGCCCCAGAGCGGAGGTTTCGCATGCGAGTCTGTACAAAGCCTCGTTTGTTCCCGGGAGTGCGGTGGGAAGCGCTGAAGATGGAGTACAACGCGCCCTCATGTTTGATGAGGAACCCTGGCCGCAACTGGGTTGCCTGAAGCATGAACAGTAGAACTCCTCTGGGTTTCCGGGGCTCGATGACCCGCCGATGGCGGGCGTTGATCTACGCAATTCTTCATTATAGTCGGAAGCCATGCCGGGCGCAACACAGCCCCGGGAGCAATTCTGCGGCTCTGCCGAGATGGATCGTTTTGCGAGCGGAACTCGCGTCGCTCGCACGGGCTGGCCATCAGGGCACTTAAGATAAGGAGGGCAGGGAAGCCGAGGTTAGCGGGGGCGGTCGGTCGGGTCTGAGTCGGGACGTTGCAGTCGCGAGGAGCGCGAGGGAAAAAGAAAGGACAGGTGGTCCAGCCGTGCGGAAAACTCGAGAAATTCGGCTTGCTTCTCGCGTGTGGGGAAGAATACGGTGCCTTCGCGGAATTCGCCGGGGGGAACTTCCGTCCGTTGCAGCACCAACGCGGAAACAGTGGCGGCCGCTCGAAACCGCCCGCCGCCTGCAGCCTGAGCGATCTGTTTCCGTTTCTGGTAGTAGCCGACCGCCTGGGCGTTCTTAAACCCGTAGAGGTTGCGTTCATAGGCGCGCACCAGCGACAGGACATCGTCAAAGCGCGCCCGCCGCATCACCTCCCTCACCACTCGGTCCTCCGGCAGCCCGACAACCTTGACCGGCTGTCGCACCGTGGGGCTGCGTGTCTTCGTGGTGAAGGCTTGTGGCCCGACCTGGATGGGGCACGACGAGCCGTTCGTGATCCACACATGGGCAGCCGAATATCCCAGGATGGTGAGTTCCAGAGGTGCGACCATCACTGTCACCCCTCCTTTGCTCAGCACCGAGTAATTCAGTCCGCGGTAAGGGACTTCAATTGTCCGAGCGGGCGTCTGGGCTTGCGCGCAGACCACAAGCAGCGCTTCGAGACCGATCACGCACCATGCCAACCGCATCGGAGAACTCGCGTTCCGTCTCCAGTATAACGGCTAGGGAGCCGAATGGGCGGCGGCAAGTTCTGGCACCAGCGCCCATTCCAGTTCCCAGGCGTCAGAATCCTGCCGGGCCAGGCACACGACGCCCCCCATCCGGAAGCGCACGACCGACCGCTCGGCAGTGCCTGCCAGCAAGTGCGAGGCCAGGCGGCTCAGATGGGGTAGATGTCCCACCAGCATCAGGTCCGCCGGGCTCCGGGCCATCAATTCCAGTGCCGCTCCGGGAGCGTCCATGGGCGCCAGTCCGCCAACGGCCTCCGGCTTTGCAGCCAGACCAAGGCAAGAACCCAGAATTTCGGCAGTCTGCGCTGCGCGCAGCTTTGGGCTGTGCCGGAT
>JAKZXP010000301.1:0-2731 GCA_047514915.1 Terriglobia bacterium | reverse complement strand
GGGGAGTTGCCGAATCTGCAAGGCGGCCACCTTACCGAAGTTCAAGCTGGGCGAGTTCAAGCTGGGCACCTCAAACCTGGCCCCTGACACTTGACACCCGACACCTGCTTGTATGCCGTTTCACCTGCTAGGGTTGGTGGGTTTAGGAGCCGGGGCAGGTCTGTTAGGGTCCCTGCTGGGAATCGGCGGCGGGCTGCTTATTACTCCTTTCCTGACCCTTCTGTTCGGCGTCCCCATCGAGCAAGCGATTGCTGCCAGCCTGGTCGCAATCATTGCCACGTCCAGTGTTGCCGCCAGTTACTATGTGCAGGAGAAGCTCAGCGACATCCGCTTGGGAATGGTCCTGGAGCTGGCTACCACGCTGGGAGCCATCAGTGGTGCCCTCGCCGCCGGGTTGCTGAGCCAGCGCTGGCTGACCCTCATCTTCAGTTTGTTTCTGCTTTACGCTGGCAGCACGTTGCTGCGCCGCGCGCTGAAGCCACCGCCCGGCGAAGAGAATCTGACTGACTACCAGGTGCGGCGTCTCCCTCTAGGCATGGGGATTTCCTACCTGGCGGGGAACATTTCCGGCCTGCTGGGGGTAGGCGGCGGTCCGGTGAAAGTTCCCATGATGTACCTGCTGATGGGGGTGCCGCTGAAAGTGGCCACGGCCACCAGCAATTTCATGATCGGCGTGACGGCAGCGGCCAGCGCCTTCATCTACTACCTGCGGGGCGACGTTCTGGTGCATATCACCGCGCCGGTGGTGGTGGGAGTGTTTCTGGGTTCGCTGGCCGGGTCGCGCATCTTCCCGCGGGTGCCAACCCGTTGGATTCTCTGGTTGTTTGTGGGCCTGATGTTTTACCTGGCGCTTTCCATGGGCCTGCAAGGCTTGCGCATGGAGGGATAGGGTTGGGCACAGTGACACACAAGGTGGCGCGCGAGGATGACACTATTCGCTGGATTTCATGGGTGCTCAAGTTAGGCTCCTACAGCTCGGCCTTGCTGATGCTGGTGGGGGTCTTGCTGGCGCTGCTCCAGCCCGGCCCTCGAGCGACCTATCCGCTGGAGGATCTTGCCAGCCATTTGCTTCGCCTGGATGCCACCGCCGTCATGCAGGCCGGCATCACCTTGCTTCTTCTGACGCCAGTGACCCGCATCCTGGTGGCGATCATCTGCTTTGCGCGCGAGGGCGATTACCGATACGCATGGATCTCGAGCGGGGTCCTGCTCATCGTGATTTCCTCGGTCCTGTTTCGTGTTCTCCACTAAGGAGTTGTGATAGAATTTTCGTGAGGGATGCCTATGACCGTGGGCAAGCTTTCGCTCCTGCTGGTCCTTCCACTGGCAGTACCTGCGGCGGCGCAACACGTCATCTCGGCGCGTGCCGGTTACGTAAATTACTGGCAGGGCGCGGTGACGCTGCCCACCGGCCCTGACGAAAAGATCAAGCGGCAAATCGGCGAAGGCCAGAGTGTAACGACCGAGCGGGGGCGCCTGGAACTGCTTCTGACTCCGGGCAGTTTTTTGCGCCTGGACCGCCACTCCACAGTCCGGCTGCTCTCCTCGCGGCTTGCAGACGTTCGCGTCGAGCTGGTTTCGGGCACGGCCATGTTGGAGGTCAACGAAACTCGGAAGGGAACTTCCATTGTGATGCTCTGGCGGGAACACGCGATTCCCATCAAGCGCACCGGGCTATACCGCTTTGAAGCTGCTCAGGACTCCTTGCGCGTCCATGTCGAAAAAGGCAAGTTGCGCGTGCCCGGGAGGAAGGGTGCCCTCAAAGGGGGTAAGTACGTGGACCTAGCCCCGGCAGGAACTGTCAGCGCGGCGGTAAAGTACGACCGGAAGGAGCTGGATGAGTTTGACCGTTGGAACCGGTTCCGGTCTGCGGAACTGGCTACCGCCTCCTATGCCGCGGTCAATAGTTTCCGAAATCAACGCTCCTCCTTACTGTCCACCGGGCGGTCCAGCCAGTGGTTCTTCCATTCCGGTTTCGGCTACTACACCTTCCTGCCGTACCGCTACTCAATCCGATCGCCCTTTGGCTTTGTCTACCGTTGCCCGCGTCCGCGCTATGTCTATCGACAACCCTCCTTCCATCCCGGCGGAGGCTGGGCCGGCCGAACCAGGCCCTCGGCGAGATCGAAGCCCTCCGCAAGGCCTTCCTCGGGTAGTGGGTGGGAGGCAAACTCCGGCAGGAAAAGAGGCGCCAGCCTGCCGTCTCATCGTCCCCGCCAACGTTCGTCACGCCGTTGAATGTCTACCCCGCGTGTGTGGGCTTGCTATGCCTCACCCAGGGGACTCTCCCAACACCCCTTGGAGTGCACATAACCATAGACAAATCAGGGGATTCCGCTTAACATCTGCTTGGCATCCGCTTAACGTGGCGCAGCCGCCGTTGGGAGTAGCGGCGTCGCCGTTCAATGGAAAGCGATTTGCTGAAGTCCTAGTGTTGCTAGTAGGATGCTGGCGTATTCCTGTACATGGGGTCCCGGTTCTGCACGCACGTGGGCGCAGTGAAACTTCATTCTGAGGAGAAACGATGAGCACAAACAGCCAGTCTTTCCAGAGTCCAGGAAGTGGGTTTGTTCAAATCCAGCCGGTCGAGGAGATGATCCGGCAGCGCCTGGCCGAGGAACGGGTGCGCATGGAAAAGGAAGCCGGCGTCACTCGGAAAGCGGTCCACCACTTCAAAGGACCCGTGGAGCGGCCTTTCACCAAGAGTCAACGCCCCCACACCACGCTGTTG
>JAKZXP010000300.1:0-4614 GCA_047514915.1 Terriglobia bacterium | reverse complement strand
GAATACACGTGCGAAGCCCTCCGCAGATCCAATCCCATATTCAACGCGGAAGTACGGATTCTTAACGCCAGGCCGCTCCCAGAAGTTCACAGCCACCTTGACGGCAGTAGACTTCCGGGGAATGGCACTCTCGCCAAGAAGCACCGTGAATGCACGAGGCCGCGCGTCGAAAGCCAAATCCAGCCGGACATAGCGTGAGAGTGCGATGCCGAAGCACGTATGCCAAGCGGCAAAGAGGAACTCGGGTGGGGATTCAAGACACGGCGCATAGAGGTTAACGAACTCGCCACCCAAGCCGGTGAGCACCGAAGCAGGAAACCCAGTAGCCATTACCAACGGGCTCGGTGGTTGCTGGGAATGATTGCGGTCTATGCGTGGCGCGTCTTCCGGGCTGTCGGCAGGGGTCGTGGAGGGAATGGTGCCGGCTTCCGTGGTCGTGGTAGCGCCGCAACTGCTGAGTTGCCGTTCAGAAACCGCCGTCGTGGGTTGTACTTCGTCCCGCAGGAGAAGGGCCGGCTTCTTACGCACGAAGCCCAGTAGCTTGCGAGCGTAGCGCTTCGCCCGCGCTTCGGGTGGCGTAGGAGCCTGCGGAGGCTCCTCGACATCTATCGCGGGCTTGTTCTGGCTGGCAGTAGGTTGAGTGGGTGGGGTTGGGGAAGGGCTATTTTGCAAGTCCATATTTCGATGCTCCGTTTTTCCGATTGCCGAGTGTCGCGGTCATCTGGCGGCGCAGAAACCTCTGGCTGGCGAAGATCGCCGTGGCCGGGACCGCTGCGCCTCGGTCAAACTCAAGTTCTAGCTGGTCTCCCAGGTGGTCTGGGTCCGCGAAGACAACGCGCACCTTGCCTGGTGCGCTGTTTTCGCAACCGATGAAGGGGAGTGCTCCGATTGCGTGAAGATACGTGGCCAGTGGAAGCCGCTCGGTCGAAAAGCGCTCGGCGTCCTGGACCTTCGGTGGGGAGGGTGAAGACTTGGGAAGAGGCTCCGTAGTCCGATACATGATTATCTCCTGTGGCCTTCTATGTATCTATTCGCTGGAGTGGGAGCGAAACGGAACCAGGGCGACAGCTTTTTTAGGCCGAATCGTCCTCGTCAACCCCATGGACAGGCCGCCTCCGGCGGTAGTTGCGCCCACGTCTCCACTGCGAAGGACTAATAGACAGTCGATTGGCCAGTGGCCCCCAGTGCTTGTCCTTCTCGGCCCTGAACTTCCGTAGGTCCTCCCTGGCTTGTTGGGGGCTGACTGAGCGAGCGGCGGCAATCCGTCTCACAAGTTCCGCTCTTAGTTGGGGAACTGTCATTGCTGGCAGGCGGAGGTCTTGGAATACCACCTCCACTGCCGCGTAGATGCCCCGCTCGTAATCGCAAAGCCCACTACCCGAGGATTCCACCAGCTTTGGGATAGCCGCAAACTGCGCCATTTCTTCCGGGCTTGGTTCTAGGGAGGGAACCGACTCCAAGAAGTCATCGGAGACGTGTTGGCTCGGCTGCTGTCGGTACAATGCCCGAAGCTCGTCCACGAACCGCTGCCTGATAGCAATGGCCACAACCGCAAAGCGGTTGTCGACCATGTACTCGTAAGTCTCCCTGAGGCCCAAGTTGCTGAAGCGGTTCAGCTGCTCTGTTAGTGCCAGATTCACTGGACTGTTCCAGCCATCATTTCCATCGGGATGAAACCATCCTTTGTTCTTAGCGATCCCCCAGCCTAGACGCTGGAGGTGTGGAAGTGCCTCCCCCTGAGCACCGGTGTCTCCCCGCATGTGCGCCAGCTTCAGCAGACCAAACCATTTGTTCGTCTGGTTCTTATTGGCCCGCTTGACGATTTCCGGCGCGGCGGTCGTTAGGACCGCCACTAGACAAGCCACGAGGTGGAATCCTTTCGCGAGAAACGCGATGAGCGGCCTTCCGACTGCCGCATTGTTTGGAACCAGCGGGTTCCTCATGAGTCTCCCGACCCGCCCCATGTATTCCAAGAGCCGCGGCACTTCAGGGAGCGCCCAGAAGAAGTCATCCACCAGTTGCTTGGGCGTGGATTGGCGGTAATCCATCGGCTCTGCCGAACGGGCGACTGCCTCGTCAAGCCAGTCCAGCGGGAAGGACCCGTTGGTCTCTTGCGCGTGCCCATGTGTGCGGGCCTTGTTCTTGGTCCTCACTAGCTTCCCTCCGTGCTGAGTGTCTGCGGGCAGGGCGGGACGCCTACACGGGCCAGGCGCTCAATCTCTGCCATCGGTATCGAGAGCCGCCGTCCAAACCGAACCGCGCGGATTTTGCCTTGCCGAACATATAAGCGGACGGTGTGCGGGCTGATGCCCAACAAGCGTCCGGCCTCGCCAATGTCAACGGCGAGTGGTTCCATGGTTCTGCTTACACTTCTGCCAGCCAGGCGCTGACAGCCTCAGCTCAAACCAGCCATCACTCCTGTGCCTCTCAAGCGGGGAGCGAAAGGCGGTAATGTCCGGGCTTGCATAACCAAGCACTCTTGAATTATACTACACCTAGATCAGATTGCACATAAGCCGATCTAGTTATGACAGCTATCTCACAGAAGAGGTCTAGGAGGGACAGGGCAGCGAGTCGCCGTGCCAGCATGAAAGAGTTGTTGCTTGCCCTGGCGAATCTTCGGGACGACGGTCTGGCCTACTTTCACAAGAAGTGGAAACAGATTTATGAGCTGTACCGCGACGAAGACGTACTGGCACGGCGGGACGAACTGCGGTTGCTATGGGCGTATGGCCCTTACGAGGCTACACATGTGATCCACTACGACCCCTCGCACCGCAGGATAGGACCCCAGCCCCACCCAGTGGAGCTGCCGCTCACAGAACGCAACCGAAAGCTATACGAGGACTGGTATGAGCACCGTGAGTGGATCGCTGATACTTTTGAGAAATGCATCTGTGACCACTGGTTGAGCATGAAGGGTGTGCGGTTTGAAGTTCTCTGGGGTGATACTGGCAAAGCAATAGTCCCAAGGGGCCGCCGTTTGCCTGCGAATCTAGTACTTGCTTGCCTTCGACTTGCCGATTCCTTCGGCTTCTGTAGAAACCCCGGTTGTCCCGCTCCGTACTTCTTCTTCAGCCGACGAGATCAGCTGTATTGTTCGACTACCTGCGCTTGGCCTGCTAAGAAGGCAGCGAAACTCAAGTGGTGGCACGAGCACAGAGCCAAGAGTGCAGCAAGGACGAAACCACGTAGAACACGTAGAAGGAGATAATCATGGCACTCTACAAACGAGGCAAAACTTGGTGGACAGACTTCTCGGTCAACGGCCAGCGGTACCGGCAGAGCCTTGGAACGAAGGACTGGCGCGCGGCCCAAGCCCGCAAGAAGCGGCTAATCTCGCAGGCCAGCGACGGCAAGCTGGCGCCGTCCAACCAGAAGTTCGCACGCTTGGCCTTCGGCGAGGCTGCCAACCGCTACTTGGATGGCCGCCGCCTGGAATTGGCACCGGCCAGCTTGACCAAAGAACGCCAGTTGCTCGTGAGGCTTCGGCAGTTCTTTCAGGCCACGCCACTGAAGAACATCGCAGCTGAGCACGTACGGGAATATCGAGAATGGCGCTCCAAACAGGGAGTGGGGCCGGCGATCATCAACATGGAGGTAGGCTGCGTGCGCCGGATTCTCAAGCGGGCGAAGCGGTGGCACCTGATTGTGGAGGATCTGGAACCCCTGAAGGAACCACGCAGCATTGGCCGCGCCCTGGCGCTCGATGTGAAACTCCGGTTGCTCAAAACAGCTTCTCAGAAACCTGAATGGGAGACAGCCTACTGGGCCGCGATGCTGGCACTCAATACCACGATGCGCACGGCTGAACTTCGAGCCCTCCGCTGGGCGGATGTGGATTTGATCAACCGACATGCAACCCTGAACAAAAGCAAGACTCCGGCTGGCGAGCGGGTGATCCCGCTCAACCAGGATGCCTTTGAAACCTTGATCAAACTGTGGAAACGCGCTGAGACTTTTGGGCCGGTGGAGCCAAGCCACTTCGTCTTTGGGGCCTTGCACCCGAGGGGACGTTTCAAGGGGAAGCACCTGGTAGAAATGCGCGTGAAGGTCTACGATCCGACCCGCCCCATCGGTAGTTGGCGGACGGCTTGGCGCACTCTCACAAAAAGGGCTGGAGTTCCGGGCCTGAGGTTTCACGACACCCGCCACCAGGCGGTCACAGAGATGCTAGAAGGCGGCGTTCCCGAGGAAGTGGCAATGGAAATCGCGGGGCATGTTGACCGTCGGATGCTCAAACGCTACAGCCACGTCCGCCTTGAGGCCAAGCGCAAAGCCGTTGAAGTCCTCTCCAGGAGACCCTCCAGGCCCGCTCCGGATGTGGGTAAAGAGGGGGGTTATGACACAAAGAACGTCACAAATCCGCCCTCGGAAGGTATGCCATCACCGGAAGTGATTGAAACAAATGGTAGGCCCGAGCGGGCTCGAACCGCTGACCTCTACCGTGTCAAGGTAGAACCAGTCAACAACTTACAGGCACTCCCGCTGAAAACACATCACTTAGCCGCCTGAGGTTTGCGGGAAAACTGCGGGATTCAGCGAATTCTGCGGGAATTGTGCGGGAAGGAAACTTACAGGCGTGGCAGGGTTGGCTCCCTCCCCGTGATCCGA
>JAKZXP010000299.1:0-5159 GCA_047514915.1 Terriglobia bacterium | reverse complement strand
GTCCTACAGTTGCTGCGCAGCCTGAACCAGCGCCTGGGGCAGACCATCTTAATGATCACCCACAACCCGGAAGCGGCCGCCTACGCCCACCGCACCGTCACCATGCGCGACGGCCGCATCGTCAGCTAGATCTACGGGGGCTAGATCTACGGGGCTCACCCCCAAGCTCCAACCCGCAAGTTAGCTGATCTCCATGGTGTTCATCAACCGGTCCAGTTGCGCCTGAAGCTGTTTGAGTTGGGTGCGCGCAGCGCGAAGCGCCTCGTGCATCGCCTCCAGTTGCTTCTCCTGCCCCCCCAGCTTGGCCGCGTAAGCTTGAACCTGCTGCTGCTGTCCCGGCACGTTCCGCAGGTTGTAGATGTTTTGCCGCAGCCGGTTCTGGTCGCTGAACAACTCGTCAATCTCTTTCTTCTGCTCGGCTGCCTCCCGCTTCGTCACCACCACCTCCTCCTTCAAGGCGAACAGTTGCTTCAGTTGTCTTTGGGCCGCCGGAGAAAGCGCCTTGTTGCGCACGTAAGTGGCCAGCAGCTCTGGCGTCAGGTTGGTGAGAGCGATGCTGCTGGAAATTTCGTGTTCCTCTTGGACCTTAAGTTTGGCCGTTTCGCCCGCTGGCAATTCCAAGCGGAAGCGGTAATGCCGGGCCGTGGTTTCGGCCGGCTTGAGCCCCGCGGCGAGTTTCCACTCTTTGCGCACCGGGTGCTCGACGACCAACGTTTTTGGCTTGCTGCCGGTGTTGCGAACCGTGTAGGTCTTCACTGCGATGTTCTTGGCCCGGGTGAAGACCGTGCCGCGCCGCACCTTCACCGAGAACACCTGGTTCTGGCGGGAGTCAAAGACGGTGCTCACGCGGGTGCCCAGATCGACGGCAAACGAAACCGGGCGGCTGTCGCCGGTCTTCAGGGTCTGGATCAGGGCCTCGCCGGCGTATTGGTTCCCTTCGATGACGGTGATCGCGCCGCCGTCCAGCGTCTTGCCGGTGGTGTTGCGCAGCAGCACAGCATCGTACGGGTGTTCGCCAGACCCGCCCGGTGTGTAGAGCAGAACGCGTTCCACGTTCACCGCTGCTTGCAGAAACGGAATCATTGCTGACTGGTTGCGGGGAATGTCTACCGGGTCTTTCATTCGGTACTCGAACAACTCGCCTAATTCGCGCCCAGCGGCCGCCACCGAGATCGAGCGGACGAAGTCCGCTATCCCACGATCCGTCCGGTATCTACCCCCCACCACGCCCGCCGGGGCCGCCGCATCTTCCTCCATCGCGGCATACCGACGGGCGTCTTTGGAGAGAGCTTTCATGGCACTCTTTGACCACAACACCTTTTCGTTGGCCATCAGCGCGCCCTCGTGCCGCACCGGTCCGGCGGCCGTCTCGACAGACAGGGGCACATGCGGACGCCGCACGTAATGCGCCTGGTAAAGGTTCTGCGTGAAAGAGATCGGCAGGCCGGAGACCAGCGCCAGGCTGACACCTTTCCAGTCCTCCGACGTGGTGTTGTCCACAATGGCCCAACCCTGCAACAGCGCTTCCCCGGGCTTTCGCGGATCCAGCACCAGGCGGTAACTGGTCTTCCAGATCGGAGCTTCGACCACGTAGCCAAGGGCCAGCTTCTTGGCCCGGCCGACGTGGATGCGCAGCTGCCGCGTATCGCGGCGCTGGGAGGAACGGACCAGTTGCAGGTAGGTTTTCAGTTCGCGCTGCAAGCCTGGGTCTTCCAGGCGCAGCCCGGTCGCTTCCAGTAGTGAGACGTTACGCAGTTCACCGTTGTCGAGCAGCAGCGCGATCATCTCGGTGTCGCCCTGCTTCAGACGCGTCGCCCGGGCCCCCAAGATGCTGCCCCGCAAGTCCCCGCCGGCGGCCAGCCTCACGTGCAACCGCGCCCCCTTAAACTGGTCCAGCAACTGGCCGATGGTGGCTTGCTTTGGCACCCGGAAAGCAAACTGCTCGAGTTGCTTGCTCACAGGATCGCTGGCTTCGTAGGAAATGCCGCGGACTACGCCATCTGTCCCCAGCACCGTGAGCGACTTGAGCACGTCACTCATTTGCGACGCTTTGAATTGCAACAGCACATCGCCGCGCCCGTCCACCTTTCCCTCGCGCTCAAAGTAGGCGACGCCATGCTTGTAGAGCACCACGCGTCGCACCGGCAGCTCCGTTTCGGCCGCCCATAGTTTGGTCACGCATAGCGGCGTCACCAACAACCAGAGCAGCGCCACGGCGGCTGCCCCCCGAAATCGCGTCTTCTTCATAACGACCCCCCGCTGGTTCATAACAACCCTCCGTTGGTTCATAACGACTCTCCCTTGGCCTCCGTTGGCCTCCGCTGGATCTGTCCCTCATGCTGGGAACGCAGAACGGTCTGTCTTCTTGCAATCCTTCTATATAATCCCAGAGAACGTGAAGGTTCTGTTGACAAATACCGGGCCCTGGGGTACGGGCAGCGCCATGGTGGCGGAAGGGGTGCTGCGGGAGCTGCGGCACCGTGGACATCGGGCTGTGCTGTTCTTTCCGGACGCCCAATTCCAGACCGCGGACAAGAACCGCTACTACTCAAAGCCTGATCTGTACCGTGTGTGGCGCTTCCCCGTGGAGGCCGACGGGAAAGTACTGCCGACCTTCCCACTGATGATCACCGACCCAAATCCGCGCAATTTCCCCGGCGCCTCGACATTCCGCGACCTGTCCGAAGAGCTGCTGGCCTTCTATTTCCGGCAGGCGCGCCGGGAGCTGGAGCAGGTCATCGACTGGTTGCGGCCGGATATCGTCGAGTGCCAGCACATCTGGACTATGGGCCACCTGCTCGGCGAGATGGGGCTACCCTACGTGGCGGTGGCCCACCACAGCGACCAGATGGGCTACCGCTATGACCCGCGAATGCGGCCCTATGCCAACCAGGCCGCCCGCAGCGCGCGCTGGATCTTCGCCATCTCGCAGTTCGTGCAACAGGAGGTTCTGGAACTCTACCCGGGCGTGGACCCGGATAAGGTGATTACTCTGGAGAACGGCTACAACCAGCGCATCTTTCATCCGCAGCAGGCCAGCCGGGCGCGAGTCTTGCGGAAACTTGGCGTCCCGGACACGCCTGGGCTTCCCATCATCAGCTTTTCGGGCAAGATTTCCCGCACCAAGGGGGTGGATATCCTACTGCGCGCCAACCGGCTGGTGCAGCAGGAACGGAAAGCCTTGCTGTTAATCCTAGGGACCGGGCGGCTGGAGGATGAATTCAGCGTCGAGGAACGGGCTCAGTTCCATTTGGAGAATGTGCACGTGGTCGGCCACCACCCGCAGCCGGTGCTGGCCAAGCTCCACAACCTGGCGACGGTCAGCGTGATTCCCTCGCGCACGGAAGGCTTCGGGATTGCGGCGCTGGAGGCGATGGGCTGCGGAGCGCCCATGGTGGCAACGCGCTCCGGCGGCCCCGAGAGTTTCGTGGTGGGCGAGACTGTGCCAGTAGACGACGTGGCAGCGCTGGCGGCGGCCTTGCTCAAGATACTCAGCCTGCAGCCGCGCGCCGCGCAGGAGTTGCGCCAGGCCGCCTTGGAGAAGGCCGTCCGCTATTCCTGGAATCGGATCGTCACGCGGCGGCTGCGCTATTTTCGAAAGGCCCTGAAGTAGGACACTGTTTACCCGAATACGGAGTACAGGATTGAGTTAATAACAACATATGCGACGAAGCCAATCAGGCAAACTCCAATGGCGCGGCCGGTGCTCGTGTAGTCAAAGGCCTGGCGCACCGCAATCACCATGGCGACCAACATCCAAATGCCTGTAACCAGAAAGACGAGTCCCCCCAGCACCGGCACGACTCCCAGGATGCGCAAGATTCCGGGCGACGACGCGAACCCGATGGTGCGCAAGAGCTGGCCCCAGTCGGCGTGCGTCTGCGGCATAGGAAGAATCCGCGTGCCAATAAAGTATGTGAGCCCTGCCCAGATGAACCAGCCCAGGAGGGTGCTGATTGTGAAGGCCAGCAGCCCGGGAGCGCCTGCCCGGCCGATCATGCCGATGCCCGCCGCCAAGCTGGAAAGAACCACCACGCCCATGGCCTGTCCGAAGGCAGTGGTGTCTGCCTCAACTTCTTCGTAGATCCGAACATCCAGCCTGGCCGCGCCAATCACTCGTTCTGCAAAGGACGCCATCGCTGTCTTCTCCTCCCTACGGATGATTCAATTTCCCGTCTTGGGCGGGATTGTACCAGTTTTATTTCCCAAACGATGTCAGCAGTTCCGTTCTCCGCCGTTTTCGTGTACATTGCAGCAAATTCGGCCGGCTCCCCATGCGCCTGGCAATTGATACCGGGGGTACCTTCACCGATTGCATCTACCTGGAAGGCCGCGAGCTGCGCGTCCTTAAGGTGTTCTCGACACCGCAAGACCACGCCCAAGCCATTCTGGGAGCGATCGAGCAACTGACCGCTCCCGATGAGCTGGCCGAGGTCGCGCACGGCACGACGGTCGGCACCAACACGCTGCTGGAGCGCAAGGGAGCGCGGGTGGCCTTCGTGACCACTGCCGGGTTCGAGGACACGCTAGGCATCGGCCGGCAGGCGCGGCCGCGGCTTTACGACCTGTTCGCCTCTCCTCCGCCGCCACTGGCGCCGCCCGAGTTGCGGTTTGGGATCGCCGAGCGGACCGCGCCCGACGGCACCCCGCTCTTGCGCCTCACCCGGCGGGAGCTGGCGAGGCTGCGCCACGCGGTGGCCGCCGCCAGGCCGGAAGCAATCGCCATTTCCCTGCTGTTTTGCTTTGCCAACCCGGCCCACGAGCGCGCGGTGGCTGCGGCGCTGAAACCGTTAGGTGTGCCGCTCTCGGTTTCCCATCAGGTACTGCCAGAGTTTCGCGAATACGAGCGCGCTTCCACCGTGGTGGTCAACGCTTACCTGGCTCCGCGCATGGCCGGCTACCTGGGCGGGCTGGAGCGCCGGGTGAAGGCGCGGCCGGCAGGGGGCTCGGTGCGCATCATGCAGTCCGGCGGGGGCATCACTCAAGCGGCAGTGGCGGCGCACGAGCCCGTGCGCACCGTGCTCTCGGGGCCAGTCGGTGGGGTGGTGGGTGCGCAGGCGGTGGCGCGCCGCTGCGGAATCACTCGCCTTATCAGCTTTGACATGGGCGGCACTTCGACCGACGTGGCCTTGGTGGAAGTGGCGCCGCGCATCACCACC
>JAKZXP010000298.1:0-2978 GCA_047514915.1 Terriglobia bacterium | reverse complement strand
GATGCGCTGCGCCTCGCCCCCCGACAGCGTGGTGGACGACTGGCCCAGGTGAATATAACCCAGGCCCACGTCGGCCAGCGTTTGCAGCTTTTGCCGAATCTGCGGGATGTTCTCGAGCAGCGGCAGCGCTTCCTGCACGGTCGTCTCCAGCAGGTCGGCGATCGAGTAGCCCTTGTACTTGACCTGGAGCGTCTCGTGGTTATACCGACGGCCGCTGCAGATGTCGCAGGTGACGAAGACATCGGGCAAGAAATTCATTTCGATGCGGCGCTGCCCGTCGCCCTGGCAGGCTTCGCAACGCCCGCCCTTGACGTTGAAGCTGAACCGTCCGGCCTTGTAGCCGCGCTCGCGCGAGTCGGGCAGCAGCGCGTAGAGTTCGCGGATGGGAGTAAATACGCCGGTATAGGTGGCCGGGTTCGAGCGCGGGGTACGGCCGATGGGCGACTGATCAATGCGGACCACCTTGTCAATCTGGTCGGCTCCCACGATGGCGCGGTGCCCCCCGGGCTCCTCCATGGCGCGGTAGAGCTGGCGCGCCAGCGCACGGTAAAGAATGTCGTTGACCAGGGTGGACTTGCCCGAGCCGGAAACGCCGGTGACCACCGTCAGCAGGCCCAGCGGAAAGCTAACGTCAATGTTCTTCAGGTTGTGCTGGCGCGCTCCAACCACGGTGAGCGTTTTGCCATTCAACGGGCGGCGGACGGGCACAGGAATGCTGAGCCGCCCGGCCAGGTACTGACCGGTGAGCGAGTCCGGGTGGGCCGCCACCTGGGCGGGCACACCGCAGGCCACCAGGAAGCCGCCCTGGCGTCCGGCGCCGGGGCCAAGGTCCACGACGTAGTCGGCGCGGCGAATGGTTTCTTCATCGTGCTCGACGATCAGCACAGTGTTGCCCAAATCCCGCAGCCGCTCCAGAGTGCGCAGCAGGCGGTCGTTGTCGCGATGGTGCAGGCCGATCGAGGGCTCATCCAGCACGTAGAGCACTCCGCGCAGCCGAGAGCCGATCTGGGTGGCCAGGCGGATGCGCTGCCCTTCGCCGCCTGACAGCGTGCTGGCCGGCCGTTCCAGGCTCAGGTAGTCCAACCCCACCGCCTGCAGAAACTCCAGCCGCTCGGCGATCTCGCCGACAATGCGTCCGGCAATCTGCTCCTCGCGTCGGCTCAGTCGCAGGCCGCTCAGCGACCGGAGCGCGCGCGAAATGGGCAGAGCCGTGAAGTCGGAGATGGAAAGCTTGTTCACCTTCACCGCCAGGCTCTCCGGCCGGAGCCGCCTGCCCTGGCAGGCGGTGCAGGGAATCGGCGACATGAAATCCATGTACCGCTCGCGATGGGCTTCCGAGGTGCTCTCCTCGTACCAGTCGCGCAGGATGGGGATGATCCCGTTGAAGTGGGAACGGCCGGCTCGCAGCCGGACGCGCCGGTTGCTTGATGGGCCGCTCGGGCCGCCGTAGAGCAGCGACTGTTGCGCCTTACGGGGCAGGTCGCCAAAAGGCGTGCGCAGATTAATGCGGAATGTGACGGCCGCATGATGAATCTGCCGCTGCATGGAATAGGAGCCCGCCCCGGGCCCCAGCCCGCCTTCCAGTAGCGGGCGGTTCCAGTCCACGATGACCTTGGCCGGATCGAAATCCCACTTGCTGCCCAGGCCATGGCAGGTGGGGCAGGCGCCGTAGACGCTGTTGAAGGAGAAGGAGCGCGGCTCCAGCGCGGGCACGCTGATGCCGCAGTCCACGCAGGCCAGCGTCTGTGAGTAAAGCTGCTCCTCCCCGCCCACCACCGCCACCAGCACGATGCCTTTGGCCAGCTTCATGGCCGTTTCCAATGAGCCTTCCAGACGCTTGGCGATGCCCGTCTTGACCGCCAGACGGTCCACCACCACCTCAACGGTGTGGTTCTTGCGCCTGTCCAGCTTGATGGGTTCGTCCAGCGAGTGCAATTGACCGTCAATGCGCGCTCGCAGGAAGCCTTCCTGCGCCAGCTTCTCCAGCTCCTTCTTGAACTCGCCTTTGCGGCCCCGCACGATGGGCGCCAGAATCATGATCCGCTCATCTGGCTTGATCGCCAGGATGCGCTGCACAATCTGTTCGGTGGACTGCCGGGCGATAGCCTTGCCGCAATTAGGGCAGTGGGGCGCGCCGATGGAGGAGTAGAGCAGGCGCAGGTAGTCGTAGATTTCCGTGATGGTGCCCACGGTGGAGCGCGGGCTGCGGCTGGTGGTCCGCTGCTCGATGGAGATGGCCGGACTGAGCCCGTCGATCGAGTCCACCTCCGGCCGCTCCATCTGGTCCAGGAACTGCCGGGCGTAGGCCGAGAGCGTCTCGACGTGGCGACGCTGGCCCTCGGCGTAGATGGTGTCGAAGGCCAGGCTGGATTTGCCCGAGCCGCTCAGGCCAGTAATCACCGTCAGGGTGTGGCGCGGAATTTCCACATCAATGTTCTTCAGATTGTGCTGCCGCGCCCCCCGAACCGTAATCTTTTCGATCATGCCCTTAGGCTCAGCACCGCCGCAGACATATCCCCACAGGTAGGAATTTCGGCGAATGGCTAACCCAACAATGTTACTTCACCGGGGAAAGGAGGGTCAATTGTCGGACCGCAGGTAGTGGGTCAGTTTCCGATAAGAAGGGCGTTAGCACTAAGCCGCTGGCGCGGCGGACGCTGCGCGTGAGGCCGGTTCGAGCTTGTCTAGCGAATGAGCCTTGTGCCTGGAGCGGCTATATAGTATCGACCGCCATTCCGGCTCCAGAATCTTCCTTCGACCGTTAGATCAAGACGCCCGCGCTCCCACAGGGCAATGTATCCCTCTGAGATGCTTGTCGCGTGAAGTAGCCTGAATAACTGGCTCTAAGTCCGAGTGTGTCCGGTCAGGGAAGCTCCTGTCCGGGCTTGTGTTTTTGCCTGTCGATCTCCTTTCCTACGAACTGCCTGATAGCTGCTAAGTCCTCCGGCTCCAATCCCTCGAACTGCACACTCATTGAC
>JAKZXP010000297.1:0-8171 GCA_047514915.1 Terriglobia bacterium | reverse complement strand
CGATCCCGCTCAGTGTCTTCTGCGTAGAACCGGGCCGCTGGCATGGCTTGTCGGCCCAATTTGCCGCCTCCAAGGCCATGGCCCACCCGAAGCTGCGGCGCGAGGTAACCGAGGCGCGCGATCAGCAGAAGGTCTGGAACGAGGTCGCTCGGGCCAACAGGTCGGTAGCGGAGACACTGGCCGCAGCGCCCACAACCGGGCGTGCGGGAGCCGCGGGCGCCCTCCGTGCCCAATCCTCCTACGCCCGGACCATGGAGGCTCAGCCAGTGCAGGACCACCTGGTCGGGGGCAGCCGCGCGATCCTCCCGCAGATCCCACGGGAGACGGTTGGGGTAGTGGTGGCGGTGAACGGCCAGCCCGTGTGGGCCGATCTGTTCGCCTCCCCTGCGCTGTTTGAACGCTATCGCGCCAAGCTGCTGCGGTCCTACCTGGTCGAAGCGATCCGCGCCGGCCGGATGCCAGACAAGGTGCCGACTGCAAAGGAGGTACGGGCCTTTCTGCGCCACCTCAGTGGCCGGCAGACCATTGATGTAGAGCCCGGGATCTACCGGCTGGTGCGCACCGAGGCGGCTGGCACGGTCACCTATGAACTGGAGACGCTCAAGCCGCGCCCGCTCACCTTGCACGTGGCCCGCATGGCGCGTTAGATCCGAAGTTGAGGCTCCAAAGCCAAAAGTGGCGAAAAACCGAGACTCGCCCCTTGTCGGTCGAGGAATCTGCTTATCCGGAATGCCATTCCGGTTGAAAGCAGATTCCTCGCTTCGCTTTGGAATGACAAGGTAGCCGATTCTCCAGCGGCCTGTTAGGCTCTACTTGCCGACCAAACGTTCCAAACCGGAGTCGAAATGCTCAAGGTTGCCAGAAGGAGAATCGCTCCAGCTAGCTCGCTCGGCATCGAGCTTTGGCTATTGCCGCTTGTGGCGGTGCTGCTCGCTTACATGGCCTGGGGGCAGCAGGCCGCCCTCAAGAAGCCGCCCGAGACCCGCCGGGACAACGTCCGGGAGGTGCTCCACGGAGTCGAGCTGGTGGACTCCTACCGCTGGCTGGAAGACCAAAACAGCCCGGAGACGCGCGCCTGGATTGCGGCGCAGAATGAGTACTCGCAACCCACCTTGCGTTCGCTGCCGGGCAGGCAGCAGCGCATGCAACGGCTCAGCGAACTGCTGAAGATCGACGTCTTTCGCACGCCCCGAGAGCGAAACGGGCGCTATTTCTTCTCCAAGCGGCTGGCCGGCCAGGAGCTGTTTGTCATTTACATGAGGAAAGGGCTCAAGGGCGAAGACCAGGTGCTGATTGATCCACACCCGATGAGCCCGGATCGTACAACCAGCGTGAATCTGCAGGCGGTCTCTCGGGATGGCAGCCTGCTGGCATACGGAGTCCGGCAGGGCGGCGAGGACGAAATCGCCATCAAGCTGCTCGATGTAGAGACGCGAAAAGACTTACCGGACCGGCTGCCGAAGGCACGCTATTTCGGCATTGCACTGAAGCCCGACCACAGCGGCTTTTATTACACGCGCTTCGGCGCCGAGGGTCCGCGGGTCTACTACCACACAATGGGGAAAGATCCGGCCGACGACCGGGTAATTTTCGGCACCGGCTACGGACCGGACAAGATCATTTGGGCCAACCTCTCCGAAGACGGGCGCCATCTGCTCATTCACGTGGTGCACGGCTCCTCAGCGCTGCGGACAGAAATTTACTATCAGGACACGACCCAACAGGGGCAGGACACGACCCAACAGGGGCAGGACTTGGTCCAACAGGGGTCCATCGTGCCGGTAGTCAATGATATTGACGCCAAATTTGGGGGGGAGGTCGGTGGCGAACAGCTCTTCCTGCACACCAACTGGAAGGCACCCAAGGGGCGGATTCTAGCGGTGGAGCTGGAAAATCCCGCGCGGGAGAGATGGCGCGAGATCATCCCGGAAAGTAACGCGGTCATTGAGAATGTTTCTCTCGCCGGGGGCAAGGTGTTTGTCAACTACCTGGAGAACGTCAAGTCACGTGTGAAAGTTTTTGAGCCCGACGGCGAGCATACCGCCGACATTGTGTTCCCCGCCATCGGTTCCGTTAGCGAGGTCGGCGGCCGATGGGAAAGCCGGGAAGCCTTCTTTGCTTTCAGCTCCTTCCATATCCCTACGACGATTTACCGCTACGACGTCAGCAAACTACGTCGTGAGGTATGGGCGCGCCTTGAGGTTCCGGTGGAGAGCGAGAAACTGGAAGTCAGCCAGGTCTGGTACCAGTCCAAGGACAAGACCCGGGTGCCGATGTTTCTGGTGCACGCCAAGGGGCTCAAACCCGACGGGTCGAATCCAACATTGCTGACCGGCTACGGGGGGTTCAACATCAGCCTTACCCCGAGGTTCTCCGCCAGCGCCGTCCTGTGGGCCGAAAATGGCGGCGTCTACGCATTGCCCAACCTGCGCGGGGGCGGCGAATTTGGCGAGCAGTGGCACAAGGCGGGGATGCTCGAGAAGAAGCAGAACGTGTTCGACGACTTCATCGCCGCCGCCGAGTGGTTGATCGAAAACGGCTATACGAAACCCTCGAAGCTGGCCATCGGCGGCCGCAGCAACGGCGGGCTGCTGGTGGGTGCGGCGCTCACCCAGCGCCCCGAGCTGTTTCAGGCGGTGGTGTGTGGCTATCCGCTGCTGGACATGGTGCGTTACCAAAACTTCCTGGTGGCCCGCTTCTGGGTTTCTGAGTATGGCTCCTCAGACAAGTTGGAGCAATTCCAGTACCTGCACGCCTACTCGCCTTACCACCGGGTCCAGCCGGGCGTGAAGTACCCGGCCGTGCTGCTCGTTACCGGGGATGGAGACACGCGCGTGGATCCGCTGCACGCCCGCAAAATGACGGCGCTGCTTCAGGCGGCGACTGGCTCGGAGCGGCCCGTGCTGCTGCGCTACGAGACCACGGCCGGTCATTCCGGCGGGAGCCCGGTGAGCAAGACCATTGAAGACGTCGCCGATGAGCTAGGCTTTCTCCTCTGGCAACTCAGTACCGGTAAGCAAACCACGGTGACCACAGGTAAGAAGAGTAAAGGCACGAACTGAATCTGAATCCCAGTCCCTGTGTTCCCCACGGCTTGAATTAGCGGCAGACGCGCTCGTAGAACAAATCGAGGAAGCGCGGAACGTCGGCGTCCATAGCTACGTGGGCATTCGGAGGCCCGTAAGGTCCGCCCTGAGCCGCCTCGCCTCCGAAGCGCGCCAGTACCTGCGGCCCCGGTTTGCGCCCGCGCAAGTCGGCCACCGTCATGCCCGCGGTGAACTCGCCACTCGTCTCCACGCTGACCCGAGTGTGGACGGTACGGAGCAGGTCAGGGAAAGCGGCAGCGGCCACCGCCAGAGGGTCGTGCAGGTAGCCGCCGTCCAGCCCGGCGACTTCGCGGTGGTAGTCAAACCACAGCACGGTGAATTCGCGGACAAACTGGAAGACCGAAGAGTCGCGCTGCTGACTGAGCGCGCGCAGGGAGGCGCGCGGCAACACGGCGCGTTCGCTGACGTCCAGAGGCACCAGGGTCACTTGCAGCCCCGCTTGGAACACCGCTCGGGCCGCTTCCGGATCGCAGAAGAAGTTGAACTCGGCTGCCGGGCCGGTGTTGCCTGCGGTGCGGACAGCCCCGCCCATCACCACCAGTCTTCCCAGCAAGCGAAAGGTGGCCGGATCGGCCTCCAGGGCGCGCGCCAGGTTCGTAAGCGGCCCGGTGGCCACCAGGGTAAGCTGGTCGCGTTCGGCAGCGCTGGTAGAGGCGATGGTGGAGAGGATCAATTCAGTCGCGTCTTGGTCACACGGGCCGCGGCGCGGCGGCGGATAGACCGTAGTGGCGTTGCCCAATCCGTCGGCGCCATGCACCTCCCCGGCGGTGACCAGGGGTCGAACCAGAGGCCGATCGGCACCCCGCGCCACGGGGATGGCCGGGGCCTGGAGCACGTCCAGCAGCAGCAGCGTGTTGCGAAGCGCCCGGTCCACTGTGGTGTTGCCGGCCACCGTGGTGATCGCGCGCACGTCCAGCTCCGGCGAGCGTAGCGCGAAGATTAACGCCAGCGCGTCGTCCACCCCCGTGTCTACGTCCAGCAGGACTTTTCTCACGCGCCCATCTTATCCTGCCCATCTTATCTGCGAAGCTTGGGTGGAGCCTTTCAGAAGCCTGCGGCTGAAGGAGTACCTTATGGCACCAGGAAGGTGGCCTTATCGGGAAGTCAGGCCACCACCTCATCCAGGTTCTCAAAGACTTTGCGGAAAGCAGCTACGTAGTGCTCCATTAACTCCATATCTTGGGCAAAGATGGGACTCCGCTCATCATTCACGACTAGAGACGCGTGCAAGAGTTCGGTTGCCTGTGGATATTCCTCCGGCTTGTAGCTGATTTCCCTTCCGTAGAGAGGAGAGCGCCAAGGATAACCGTCTCCCAATCCCACATCGAGTTTTTGGAAGATGGGATAAGCGGGCAGCGGCTTGTAGTGCCAGAGGTTGGCAGCCATTCCCTCCGCACGTAGGGCGTCCAGCAGCTTGTCTCGAAATTCGGCAGCCGGCATGCCCAGACCCAGAACTTTGGTATCGAAGCGGATCCGATACTTGTGGTACACGGTGGTGCGGTCGGTGGGGACGTAAGGCGGGATCAGCCCCTTGATCTTGCTCAGTTCTTTGGTCAGATACTGCCCGTTGCGCTGGCCCGTGGCGTTATAGTGTGGCAACCGCTTCAACTGGCTGCGAGCTAAGGCGGCCGGCATCTCCTGGCAGCGGTAGTTCCAGCCGATGCTGTGGCAGTAGTAAGGACGATATTTTTCCTTTTCCCCTCCCACTATCTCACCAAACGTGCGGAGCAGCTTTCCCCGCTGGACGAATTCCTCCTTCTGCGTAGTGGATAGTCCTCCCTCACCTCCGGGGAGGTTCTTACTTGCGTTGAGGCTGAAGCAGCCAATATCGCCAATGGTCCCCGCCATCCGTCCTTTGTAAGTAGCCCCGTGGGCCTGGCAGGCGTCCTCGACCACGATGAGGTTGTGCTTCTTGGCCAGCGCCAGGATTTCGTCCATATCCGCGGGAAGCCCGTGCATGTGGACCGGCAGTAGCACCTTCGTCTTGTCGGTAATCTTGCTCTCCACCTGGCTCGCGTCGATGTTGTAGGTGCGGGGGTCGATATCCACAAAGATGGGGATGGCATGTTGCTGGAGAATGGGCTGGAATGTTCCGCCGAAAGAGAAGGCGGTGGTGATGACCTCATCCCCTGGGCGTACGCCAGCGGCAAATAGCGCCGTATGGATAGATGCCGTACCGGTATTGAAAGCCATGGCATGTTTGCTTCTGGTGAACTCGGCCCATTCCCGCTCCAGAGCCGCCGCCTCAGGGCCATGCTCCTCGCCGGTGAAGACGTTGCGTTCCAGGACACCCAGAACTGCGTCCTTGTCCTCCTGGGTGATATGCGGCCATCTTTTCTTCAGCCCTTCTGGGACGGTAGGCTTGCCGCCATGGATTGCCAATTTACCTTTCATGGTTAGCTTGTCTCCATTCGTCTAGCTTAAACTTAGCGGGCCGCCGAAGACCTCAGCATCTCTCAGCTTAATGTTCCGATCTCCTCTAGTTGGCGCTGGTATTGCTTGAGCCCTTCGTGGAATCCCAGGTTCGTGCGTCGGAGCCGAGCCTCGGTGCTCTCTACGGCTACTCTGCTGTCTCGCGGAGCCGGAGGCCCCGCCATGTTCCCGATGTCCATTTCCTCAGGTGAGGCTGCTCGCACCATTTCCTGATCGTAACCAAAAACGTCGGCAACCGTCTTGGCCAGCTCTAGCCGGCTGGCTCCCTCCCGGCCACAACAATGGAAAGTACCACGTTGGTCCTGGTGCGCGATCGTTAAGAAAGCATCCGCAACGTCGCTAACGTCGCTTGCCAAGGATGGGTTCGCCCACACGTTAATGTGGTCGGTCCAGGCCGCAACCGCTTCGCCTCGCCTCAAGCGAGAGACATAGTAGTTGGGCAGCCAGCCGAAACCGGATCCCTCTTCTTCGGGCTCGTAGTCGGGATAGGACCAGATCGGTCCGTAGACCCCGGAGGTGCGCGCAATGGCGTAGTTCGGGCATACGGTCGAAACAACGGTCTCACCGACCACCTTCAACAGGCCAAAGTAGGAGGCTGGGCAGGGTGCGCTTTCCTCGCTGTAGGGCGGCTTGCCGCCATTTCCAAAGATCCAATCGCTCGAGACAAATATGAGCTTGGCGTCCACATGGCGGCAGGCCTCGGCCAAGACACGAGTGGCTGTGACCAATAGGGCCCAGTTCCATTCATGGTCAACCTCCATTCGGGCCTCATCTCGTGGTTGGGCGCAGTGGATCACAGCATCCGGTCTGTGAGCCTCGACGGCTTTGCGGATTGAGGTGAGGTCTTCGAGGTCCATATGGACTGTCTCGCAACCCCAGTCGGCTTCCGGCCGGCGCTGGAACAGAGATGCGACCATCTCCACATCGTACTTTTCGCGGGCCACTTTGAGGACGTTGCTACCCACGAGACCGGTCCCGCCAGTGAGAAAGATTTTCAAACTGTTTTCCTGCGAAGAATCGGAGCGAGTGTACACCACCAACTGCTGGAATCTCCATGATTTCGAGGCATGAAGCAGCTATGGGCCGGAGTCGGGGCGCGCCAACCGCTGCGCCGCACGCGTAAGGAGCGTGCGGGCAGGGAAATCAGTGTGGTTCTTCCAGGCTGGTATATCGGTTGACCGGCAGATCGGTCAGCACCTGAACTTGGCCGCGTGGCCAGGTAACGACCACCTTGCTAATTTTGGTGCAGCCGCCGAGGCCAAACCGGGGCCGGGGGTCGTCGCGGGAAAGGTAGCCGGTTCCATTGCGCACCGAGTCGTATTGGATCTGCCCGCATGCTTCCAGGCGAATGCGCGCACCGATGGCTTCTCCGTTGCTTTGCCTGCCTTTGAGCGTGAAGCCGATCCAGGACGATCCGCCGCCGGTGCGATTTTCCAGCAGGATCGGTGAGCCGCTGACCGGCAGCAGCACGATATCTGTCTTCCCATCGTTATCGAAGTCCCCGGCACTGGCGCCACGGAGGGAGTGCTCGAGCTTGGAGGGAAAACTGAACACCTGGACAAACTTGTCCGCGCGGTTTTCAAACACGAGAAATGGCTGGGAGTAGCTGGTATGGGAGACACGCTCGATCCCGGGATAGATATGCCCGCTGGCCAGCCACAAATCCTTGTCTCCATCGTTATCCAGGTCGGAAAAGCCGCATCCCCAGCCGAGAAGGGGAGTCGTCGGTATGGTGAGCCCCACCCGGTACGAAACGTCTAGGAAAAAGCCGGCCGGGCCTTGTTTGAACAGCGGAAAGTAACCGTCCTCGAAGGTGGTCGTCAGCAGGTCCACTTTGCCGTCACGATCGTAGTCGCCAACGGCCACACCCATGTCCGCTTGGGATGCGCCGTCTCCATCCACCGCGACACCGGCCGCTAGGGCCGATTCCCGGAAAGTGCCGTTTCCCTGGTTTAAATACAGATAATTCGGGACCGAGTCGTTGGCCACAAAAATGTCCAGTCGCCCGTCCTGGTTAAAATCCTCAAAAACCGCCGTGAAGCCCTGGAAGGCGCCCGAGTCCTCAACGCCGACCTGCCGGGTGACATCGGTGAAGGTTCCGTCGCCGTTATTGTGGTAGAGGATATCGCGCTCGCCTTTCAGGCCCATGGGCCCGCAAAACACCGGCAGGCCCTTCCACCGGCAGACCGGTGGCGAGTCAGCTTCGAGAAGCGCCGCGATATCCACATAGCCAACCACGTACAGGTCCAGGTGGCCATCATCGTCGTAATCTCCGAAGGCACTGCCGGTGTGCCAGGCCACCGCCCGGCTCAGGCCAGCGGCCTTGCCCACCTCGGTGAAGGTGCCGTCGCCATTGTTCCGGAACAGCAAGTCCAACCCGATCGTGGTGATCAGGATGTCGGGATCGCCATCGTTGTTGTAGTCGGCGGCGTTGGCGCCAGTGCCCCAGTAGGGGTTGGCCAGCCCGGACCGTGCTGTGACGTCTTCAAAGCGGCCCTCGCCGAGGTTGCGGTACAGGTAAACCCCATGCTTTGCAGGCGGAGGCGTTTTCCCCGAGACAACTTTCCGCAGTCGCTCCATGCTGGACCCGTTGACAATCAACAGATCTATCCACCCGTCCCGGTCGTAGTC
>JAKZXP010000296.1:0-2831 GCA_047514915.1 Terriglobia bacterium | reverse complement strand
AATCTCCAGCCGGCCCGAGGCCAGCGTGTTGTCGGCGTTGCGCAGCGTGTCATTAATGTTGACGGTCGTTTGCGCGTCCAAAAAACCAACACAAAGGCACCAAGACACCAAGAACACCAAGAGCTGTCTTTGTGCACTCTGTGTTTTACTGTCTTGGCGTTGTCTCGTTCTCATGGTTTCTTTTCCTCTGGCTTCGGCTTGGTTTCTGCTTTCGGAATCACCCGGTAGCCTTTCAGGTCAATGGAGCCGTCCGGGTGGCCGTGGGCCTTCAAGATATCGCGCAACAATTCGGGAATGGCCACCTCCAGTTCCTGTTGCTGGCGCCGCAGCTCTTTCCACTCGCGCGCGAATTTTTCCTGACGCAGCTGGAGCAGTTGCATCCGGGTCTCCAGGTTCTCGTACTTCAGGCGCTCGACTTCGGTGAGGGCCAGGCTTGCGGCTTGTGGCTGGTGGCCTGTAGCTGCCTTCTCTTGCGCTGCACCGCTGATCGCACAGATCGCGCAGAGCAGGAAGATCCGAATCCACAGATTTCGCAGATTGCGCAGATGCAGCACGGGTGGGCATTGATCTGCGCAAATCTGCGTAATCTGCGGATGGAATTCTTGTTTCATGCGACTGTGGCTCCTTCGCCGAATTTTCCGCCGGCGACCAGCTCGGCCTCAAACCACAGGGCGAGCGCCTCCAGCAGATTTTTCCCGGGCAATCGGGTCATCACCTGCGCCGCCGCGGTACGATAGGCGACAAACTCATGCGACTCGACGTAGAAGGGGACTGTGGTGGGCCCGTCGTAGTCGAACGCCTGGAACTGGCCCTGAGCGTCTTCGGTGCCGTAAGCCACATCGCACCGGATGCCCGGAGATCCCCCACGCCCCTCTCGCAGGTCAATTCCGATGACCACCAACCCCGCACGGTCCAGCGTCACTGTCCCGCGCAACGCCTGCTTCTGGAACAAGCTGTCTTGAATGCGAATCATGCCACTGCCCTCGCTGCAAAAAAACCCGCCTGCCAACCCACGAAATCCAGCGCGGAATCGAAGCTCACGGGTTCGCCTCCGTCACCGTTGATGCGCCATTACCCGAACGCCACCACCAGTAATTTGTCCCGTCGTAATGCAGCAGCCCGGACAAGGAATCTGTGCTGCGGAACCAGAAAGCGGTTTCCCCGGATTTCAACGTTGGCCGAGCAGCCTGGCTAAAGTGCCGATGTCGGACACCTTGGTTTTCTGCGTTGAGTGTTCTGAGACACTCAACTTCCGCGGATGCAGAATTCGTGTCGAGCTGCAAGTTGCCCGTGGAACGCCCGATGATCTTCCGCGCCCCGTAGTCCTGGACGCTCGGGTCAAAATTTCCTGTCGGCGGCTTGGCGTCTTGCGCTTGACTGGCCAGATAGAGCAGGCTCCCCGGAGAGAACCCGATCAAAACGCTCAATCCGGACAGCCCGAAGTAGTTTTCCAGGGCGCCGCGGACTTGCTGCAGATACCTGTTTTCCCACTCCAGTACGATGCGCTGCGGGCGCAGCGGGTCAAAAGTAATCTCAACCAGTTTGGTCTGCAGGTCCGTGGTGGCGTTGATGTCCGCCCAGGTCTTCATTTCGAAGCGATAGGCAAAGACACCTTCCATATTGTTCGCTTCTGGAATCGAGGCTGGGGCCGTGTAGTCAATCACCAAAGCCCCGGCCTGCTTGCGGGAATCCACCACGGCACCGCCGATAAATATGTAACTGGCGCCTGGCACCAGCCCGCTGGTCGGCGCCGCAATGTCCTTGGTCCCATCCGGCGCCAGCGCCCGGATGCTCGCCGGCCCTACAAACGCGCTCTTCAGCCTGGTGCGGTTGACTGCGCGAACGTAGTACCGGTAATTGGCCGTGGCCGACCCAGGCACGTCTTCCCACTGTGCCTTCTTGCTGGCCGATTCCCCGGCTGCCCACATACTCGCCACCACATCGGCATCGCCCGGCGCGGTGGCATCCTGGCGCCGCGCGATTTCATACCCGAAAATGTCCGCCTCTAGATTCTCGCTCCAGGTGAGGCGTACCACCTGGCCCAACTGTTCACCCGTTTGCCCTGTTAGATTAGACACCGGTACCGGCGCAGATGTCTGTCCGTCCAACAGCACACTGGCGCTGGGCGAGGTGAGGATGGCGCGCTCGCGCCCATCTGTCGCCACGCTGACGAAGTAGAACGTGACCGTCTCGTTGGTGCTTTCGAACTGGAAGGTACCCGGCGACTCGGTGAGCTGGGCCGCCAGCAGTGGCTTGGTTCCTCCCGCCAGGCCTACCACGTAGATTCGCACCGCCGCCCAGTTCTTCTTCGGGTTGGGCGGGGTGAAGCTGACGGTGATATTGGAGACGGCGTGCCCGTCGCGAGCGAAGCCGGGACCTTCGCTCACCGCCTGCCCGGTCACCTGGGCGGGCAGGCCGGCGCGCGCCTGCACGGCGGGCGAGGCCAGCGCCTGCTCGGTCTCTTCATCGTCGGTGTAGACGGCGCTCAGATACTCATTCAGCAGGAAGTCGCGCTCATCGTTGGGCAGGTCCGTGCACTCCACAACTTCAAACTCCTTGAAGTCGGGCATGCCGCCTGCATAGACCCACGGCGCGGCGTCGTGCTTGACGCGCACCACGTCGCCCGGCATCAGGTGGACGCTGTCCGCGAGCCCGCGCAGCCGTACCAGCTCCGGCAGCGCTGTGGAACGCCCCAGCAAATACTTGCCGATCCGTGACCTGACCGGCACTTTTTGTACCAGGTGGAATGAGAGAGAATCCACTTGAGGGGGAAGTGCGGTCATGTCCATAAAGAAGTACAAACCAGAGCAGATTGTCGCGGTACTGCGACA
>JAKZXP010000295.1:0-5259 GCA_047514915.1 Terriglobia bacterium | reverse complement strand
GCACCGAGATGGTGCTGGAACATGCGGAAGTGCTCAACGCCGGCAAGCAGCTTTTCCGTAACAAGGGGTGCATCGGCTGCCACCGCTACGAAGGATTTGACACTGAGGCCGAGCGCCTACGAGCGGTGCAGTTGGCCGCCCGTTCGAAGCAAAAGCAACGCAAGGAACAGGAGCGCGAAGTTACGTTGACCATTCGGGCTGCCAATGCAGCCACCGATAACGCTGCGTTCGCTCGGCTTAACGCTAAGGCAGATGGCTTGCGCCAGGGCCTGTCACTGATGGACCACGAGCTGGAACAGATCCAATTGGAGTCTCGCAGCCTGATGCGCGAGTTGAAAAAGGTCGGTCCCAACCTCAAGGAGGTGCGGCAGAAGCTTCGTCCCGAGTGGTTGCCGGTCTGGATCCAGAATCCGCATGAGTTCCGGCCCACCACCAAGATGCCGCGCTTCCGGCTAAAGGAGCAGGAAGTGCAAGCCATCGCCGCCTACCTGTGGCAGAGCGGCACCCAGTTGCCGGTGCCGAAGCAGCCGCCGGGCGACCCGGTGCGCGGCAAGGAATCCTTTGAGACGCGCGGCTGCATGGGCTGCCACTCGGTGGGGGAGGGCAACCAGCAGTTGGGCGGCACCTTTGCCGCCAACCTGAGCCGCCTGGGCGAGAAAGCCAATTACGAATACATCGTGCGCTGGATTCACAACCCGCGCGAGCGCAGCCTGCCCTATTGCCCGCTGGAGAAACGCGACATCGGTCCCGAAGACTACGCCCAGCACGGGTTGCCCTTCCGTTTCGACCTGGATCACAGCCTCTGCCCCAACGACGGCGCCGAAATGCAGGTGCAGCAGATGACGGTCATGCCCAACCTGCGCCTGAGCTGGCAGGAGAGCCGTGACATCGCCAGCTACCTGATGACTCTGAAGCGGGAGGGCAAATCGGCTTACCCGGCGGTGGAATTTCTCAACGACCCGAAACTCAAGTCGCAGGGGGCCTTCCACATCCGGCATTATGGGTGCGCGGGCTGCCACGAAATTTCCGGCTTCGAGGAGGAAAGTCGCATCGGGACGGAACTCACCACCGAGGGCAGCAAACCGATCGAGCGTCTGGACTTTGCCCTGCTGACCCACGATGCCAAGAAGGAGGGCTGGTACGACCACAAGGGCTTCTTCGAGCACAAGTTGGCCGACCCGGCCGTCTTTGACCAGGGGAAGGTGAAGCCACGGCTGGAACTGCTGCGGATGCCTGAGCTCAACGTCGGCCCGCAGGAAATCACCGCGCTCACCACTTTCCTGCTGGGCAGCGTGGACCAGACCCTACCGGCCCAGTACCAGTTCCGGCCTTCGGACCAACGCAAAGACATTCAGGAAGGCTGGTGGATTGCCACCAAGTACAACTGCATGGGCTGCCACCAGGTCCGCATCGGCCAGGAATCGGTGCTGATGAATGTGCCGCGCTATCAGACTCCCGACGGGAAAGAGCAGTTGCCGCCACGTTTGGTCGGCGTGGGCGCCCGCGTCAATCCCGCCTGGCTGCTTCGCTTTCTGGAAAACCCGGCGCTCAGCAGCAAAGACACGGACCGGAATGGCGCCCGGCACTACTTGAAAGCGCGCATGCCCACCTTCCACTTCTCTGACGGCGAACTGCGGAAACTGGTGCGCTTCTTTGCGGCCCTGGCGACTCAGGCTACCCCCTATATTCCGCCTCGCTTGGAGCCGCTGTCGTCTCAAGAGATGCAACTGGCACGGCAACTGTTTACCCACCCGGCCGCGCCCTGCTTGAAGTGCCATGCGACCGGCGATCCGGCTCACGATCGCAATGCCACCGCCCCAAATTTCCTGCTGGCGAAGGAGCGCCTGAAACCGGGCTGGACCAAACGCTGGATGGTCGAGCCCTCGCTGATCAGCCCCGGCACTTCTATGCCGGACGAACTGTTCCGGCAGGATGGAGAACGGTGGGTCTTCAACTTCGGCGGCCCGGCTCCGGAATCGTTCCGGAGCTATGAGAAGGACCACGTGGAGCTGCTCACGCGCTACATGTTCCAGATGACGCCGCAAGAGCAGCGCAGGCTTACCGGCAGACGAGTCTCAGCCTCCGTTCCGGTCAAGGGAAGAAAGCTGGCACGGATGCGGCGCGCGCAATAACTCGACTGGAGTCCCTGACCGGACAGTAACCATTAATCGGACAAGTTCAGCGAAAGGGTGACAAACGATGCGAAATGCAAAGCTATTGTGGTTCTTGATTGTGGTGCTGGCGCTGGGGATCGCTGGCTGCGCCACGAAGGAAGAAGCCCCACCCGCCCGAGAAGCGGTGGAAGCGCAGCCGCCACCCACGCCGATTGACCCGGCCACCGTCGGTTCCATCACCGGCAAAATCAGCTTCGAGGGATCGAAACCCAAGGCCCGGGTGATTCGCATGGATGCGGAGCCGGCCTGCAAGCGCCTGCACAGCAGCCCGGTGCGGTCCCAGGAAGTGATCGTGAACAAGAACGGGACGTTGCTGAACGTCTTCGTCTACGTAAAGCAGGGCTTGAGCAACTACAGCTTTGAAACCCCCAAGACTCCTGTGACCATGGATCAGGAGGGCTGCATCTATAAACCACACGTCATTGGCGTGCAAACCGGGCAGGAAATCCACATTGCGAACAGCGACCCCACGACCCACAACATTCACCCCCTTCCCAAGAACAACCGGGAATGGAACGTGTCGCAGCCGCCCGGGGCGGACAAGATTGTGCAGAGCTTCCCGCGAGAAGAGCTGCTGATCCCGGTCAAGTGCAACGTGCACCCTTGGATGCGCAGCTACATCGCGGTGCTCAAGCACCCCTTCCACGCAGTGACCGGCGAAGAAGGCACGTTTGAACTGAAAGGGCTACCGCCAGGGGAATACGTAGTGGCCGCCTGGCACGAAAAGTACGGAACCCAAGAACAGAAAGTAGCGCTGGAACCCATGGAAGCCAAGAGCGTCGACTTCGCTTTCCCGGATGCGGCCACGACAGCGGGTGGCCTGTAGACTGCACTACCCTGTAGACTGCACTAAATGCGCCACTGCTCACACAGTCTTTGGTTGCACAGGTACGCTGTCCTGGTGGCCGGCGCCACGTTCCTGCTGATTCTCGCCGGGGCCCTGGTCACCAGTAACGACGCCGGCCTGGCGGTGCCCGACTGGCCCTTATCCTACGGCGGGTTGACGCCGCCCATGGTCGGGGGCATCTTCTACGAGCACGGCCACCGGCTGGTGGCGGCCACCGTGGGATTGATGACCATCGGCCTGGCAGTCTGGTTGTGGCGGCGCGAGTCCCGGCGCTGGGTTCGCCTGTTGGGATGGGCGGCCCTGGGGACGGTGGTTGTCCAGGGAATTCTCGGCGGAATCACCGTGCTGTACTACCTTCCGCCTGCCGTCTCGATCGCGCATGCCTGCCTGGCACAATTCTTTTTCTGCTGCACGGTCAGCCTGGCTGTCTTTACTTTGCCTTCTTGGGTGAACCCCGGAGGGATCGCAGCCGGGTCCGCAGGCGAGTCCGAAGAAGATCGCGGCGCAACCCTGTTTGGCCTGGCCGTAGCCACGGCACTCGCAGTGTATAGCCAGTTGGTCGTGGGGGCAGCCGTGCGGCACGCCGTGCTCGGCATCTGGCCTCACATTTTCGGGGCGGCGGTCGTGGCGGCATTGGGATTTGCTACCGTGGCACGAGTGTTTCGGCTCCGGGACTCGGACCCGCACCTGCTGCGCCGCCCCGCGGCGCTGGTGGCGGTCCTGGTGCTCATCCAGATGGGTTTAGGCTTGGGCTCTTATTTGGTGAAATACGCGGTCGAGCGGGTTCAGCCTCTCCCGCTGGACGTCGCCATCAGCAGCGCGCACGTGGCCTTCGGTGCGCTGTTGCTGGCTGCCAGCCTGGTGTTGGCGCTCCGAGCGCATCGCCTGCGCGGCCAGGTTGGAGACCAAGTTAAAGAAACGAAGCAGGGTCGAGTGCTGGCGCTGTCCACCGCCCTGTCCACCAAAGAAGTGCCCGAGAACGCGGTATGAGAAGCATTCTCCAGACGTGGAAGCTAGACGTGGCGGCCGAGCGTAGCCGGCTGGCCGACTACCTGGAGCTTTCCAAGCCCGAAGTGACCTCGTTGATCCTAGTCGCGACGGCGGTGGGCTTTTGCGCTGCTTCGTCCGGCCAGTTTCGGGCGGAACTACTTGCGCATACTCTGTTGGGGACACTCTTGGTAGCGGCGGGGACCGCGGCACTGAATCAGTTCTTCGAGCGGGATGCTGACGCCCGCATGCGCCGGACGGATCAGCGCCCGCTGCCCGCCGGACGGATGGCTCCCGGCCGCGCCCTCGCCTTTGGCGTGGCGACCGGAGCGACCGGCGTCTTCTATCTGGCCACTACCACGAACCGCCTGGCCGCCGGGCTGGCCTTGCTGACCATGCTCAGCTACCTGCTCCTGTACACGCCTCTGAAAGCGAAGACACCCGCCAGTACCACGGTTGGCGCGTTCCCCGGCGCGGCTCCGCCACTGATTGGCTGGGCGGCCGCGACGGGCGAGTTGAGCTTGGGGGCCTGGGTCCTCTACGCCATCCTGTTCCTCTGGCAGTTTCCGCATTTCCTGGCCATTGCCTGGATGTACCGCGAGGACTACCGCCGCGCCGGCTTCCTCGTGCTGCCGGTATTGGAGCCGAATGGGGTGAGCACCGCCCGCCGGGTAGTGTTCTGCCTGCTCGTTCTGCTGCCAGTGAGCCTGCTCCCCAGCCTGGTCGGCTTGGCCGGGCCGCTTTATCTTGCTGGAGCGCTCCTGCTCGGCCTGGCTTTCTTTTACTTCGGGCTGCGCCTGGCGCAGACACGCACCCTGGTGGAGGCGCGGCGACTCCTGCACGCCTCGGTCGCGTACCTGCCTTTGCTGTACGGGCTGCTGCTGGTGGATCGAGGGTTGTAGTGTAGGTTCCGGAAGCCCCTAGAAACGATGTGGGAAACGATCATCCTGCTGGCGATTTACCTGGTGCTTGGCCTGCTCTGCCTCGCGGTGGCTGGGTGGGGTGTGGTCACTGGCCAGTTCCTCGATGTGGACGGGCTTTTCCTGGTCCTCGTTTGCCTGAGCTTGGCAGTGGTCTTTCTCGCCGCGTTCGCCCTTGCCATCCGGCGTGGTGAATTCGCAGCCGTGATGAAGGGCTTGCGGCGCTCCCAGGCGGCTACCTTGCCCGAAGCTTCCGGGCCCGAAGCTCCCGGACAAGCTGAAGCAACCGACCGTTCGCGGCAGCAAGCTAACCAGTAAGCCACCATAACGT
>JAKZXP010000294.1:0-3312 GCA_047514915.1 Terriglobia bacterium | reverse complement strand
GCCAAGCGGTGGTGCTGGTGAAACCTCAATTTGAGGTGGGACGCGGACAGGTGGGCAAAGGCGGAATCGTGCGCGATCCCCAACTCCACTCGGCAGCGGTGGAAAGAGTGGAAGCCGCGGCCAAATCCGCAGACATGGTGGTGGCGGGGCAGATGCCCAGCCCCATCCTAGGCAGCGAAGGGAACCAGGAATTTCTGCTCGTTCTTCGTCACCGGAAGCCCGAATATTAAAGAGTGATCATGCTTTATTGATGATTATTCCAGGTTATTCAATTACCAATGTGCCAATCGTCAATCATTTAATGACATGAACACCGTCGGACTTATATCCAAACCGAAGAACCCAGAAGTTCGCCAGATTGTTCCGGACCTGACCCGCTGGCTGGCGGAACGAAAGGTGTCGGTGCTGGTGGACCGCGAGACCGCGGCGGCGCTGGGCGACCCCGCAGGCGGGCTGGAGCGGGAGGAACTGACCCGCCGGGTGGACCTGCTGGTCGTGCTAGGCGGCGATGGCACTCTGCTGGCCGCCGCCCGCGCCGTCAAAGAGCGCGACCTGCCAGTGCTGGCCGTCAACCTGGGTGGTTTGGGCTTCTTGACCTCGGTCACTCTGGCCGAGATGCACCCCGACCTGGAGCACGTGCTGGCCGGCCACTACGAAGTGGATCTGCGCCGCAAGCTGCTGGTGGAGGTGCGGCGCGAGGACGGCGCGGGCACTGGCGAAATCGTTGGTGTGTACCATGCCTTAAACGATGCGGTGCTGAACAAGGCCTCGCTGGCACGCATCCTGGACTTTGACGCTTTTGTGGACGGAGAATTCGTTTGTACCTACAAGGCGGACGGCTTAATCATCTCCAGCGCCACTGGCTCCACGGCCTATTCGCTGTCGGCCGGCGGGCCCATTATCTTGCCGGGGGTGGACGCCGTCCTCATCACTCCCATCGCCTCTCATACGCTGACCAATCGGCCTCTGGTGGTCCCAAGAACTTCAGCAATCGAGGTCGTGGTGAAGGCT
This sequence comes from Terriglobia bacterium, assembly GCA_047514915.1. GTDB lineage: Bacteria > Acidobacteriota > Terriglobia > JAJPHL01 > JAPKYU01 > CBDBKE01. Next base: position 2,301 of record JAKZXP010000294.1, on the reverse strand, counting down.
GAGTACGAACCAGTGTTTCTCACCGTGGACGGGCAGGTGGGACTGGACATTCATCACGGGGACCGCGTGCTTTACCGCCTCTCTCCACAGGTGCTCCGCCTGGTGCGTCCGCCGGGCAAGAGCTACTTTGATGTGCTCCGCAATAAGCTGAAGTGGGGACAGCGATGAGCCGATTTGGGATTCCAAAATCCCGAATCCACACAAATAATCACAAATTCCCAATCCGAAATCGGAAATCCCAAATGAGTAGGCAGCAGTCGTGAAGCTGCCCCGGCCGGGATTGACCGCTCAGATTCTGGCGGCTCTGGCTCTGGCCGTGCTGTTTGGCTGGCTGGCTCCAGGCCCGGCGCGAGCCTGCAAGCCGTTGGGCGAGCTGTTCATTCGCTTGGTGCTGATGATCGTGGCGCCCCTGGTGTTCTCGACGCTGGTTGTAGCCCTGGCGCGCTCGGGCGATTTCGGCCGCGTCGGCCGCCTGGGGATGAAGACGCTGGCGTACTTCCTGCTGGCCACCACGCTCTCCATTCTGGTGGGCATCGGGATGGCGACACTGCTGCGGCCGGGCGCCGGAGCCAATCTCGCGGGTGCTGGCGTCGCCGCACCGGCGGAATTCATGAAGACTCCTGACGCGCAACTGCCCTTCCCGCTGCGCCTGGTGCCCACCAGCGTCGTCGACGCGATGGCGCGCGGCGACATCCTGCAAATCGTGGTGTTCTCTCTGCTGTTCGGGATATCGCTGCTCGCCGTGGGCGAGCGAGGCAGGCCAGTAACCACCTTTCTGGAAGGACTGGCGGAGGTGATGTTTCGCTTCACTCACTACGTTATGTACTTCGCACCCGTGGGAGTCTTCGGTGCGATGGCCGCCATAGTGGGCACGATGGGCGTCGGAGTGCTGCGCCCGTTCGCGGTCTTCGTCGGCGGAGTCCTAGCCGCGCAGCTCCTGCTGCTGTTGCCCGTTTTCTTCGCACTGGCGCGGCTGGCCGACGTTCCTTTCGCCAAGTTTCTCCGGGCCGTGCGAGCCCCGGCGCTGATCGCCTTTTCCACTACCTCGAGCACCGCCGCCCTGCCCAAAGCGCTCGAGGTGCTGCAGAAATTGGGCGTGCGGCGCGAGGTGGCAGCTTTCGTTTTGCCCACCGGCTACAGCTTCAACCTGGCCGGTTCCCATCTGTACCTGGCTTTTTCGGCCGTCTTCCTGGGGCAAGCGTATGGTGTGGAGTTGGGCTGGGAAAAGCTTCTGATGCTCCTGTTTCTGCTTAACGTGACCGCCAAGGGAATCCCCACAGTTCCGCGCGGCTCGCTGCTGGTGCTGGCCGCGACGATCACGCCGCTGGGCATCCCGCTGGAAGGTATCCCCGTGCTGCTGGCCATTGACCAGATTCCCGACATGGCGCGCACCGGCGTCAACATCACCGGGAACTGCCTGGCCTGCACCGTGGTGGACAAGTGGGAAAGTGGAGGGCTGGCGGCCTGAAGGCAGCCGCTACGGCTTTAGGCGGCCGCCTCGCCCGACAATGGCTGAATGGCAACGGAACAGGTAAAGCGCGGCTCCGGATGGCCCTTGCCCCAGCGGCTGGCCGTCCATTTGCCCCGCAGGAATTTGATCGCCGCCTTCTCGCTTAAATCCAGAATCAACTGGTGAGTGCCCGCATAGAACTTTTGCGGGAATGCGGCCAGCGGCTTGGCCTCCCAAGTGATGCCATCCTCCGAGCCCCAAACGGAAACGTCCAGCGATTCCTGCTCGATGATGCGGGTGATGCTCAAGGTGAGCAGAAACCTCCGCCCGACGGCGGCGGCCAGCTCCAGTGGCTGCCCTTCCCCCTTGGCTTCCACTACCTGCTCAGGGATCAGAAAGGTGTTGTGCATCGGCGAGAGGAGACTCCCCCGCTTGACTACACTAGTTCCTGGACCAGGCTGTCGAAGACTTCCTTCCCCATCCCCAACGGCTGCTTTGCCAGCGGCCCTTGGCGGAGGACGGGCTCGGAGTCTTCGTAAGTGGACTGCTCGTCTTTATAGAACAGGCCGATGGGAATGCGGTCGCCCCACTCAAAGGATTTCTCCAGCGCGGCGGGGACGTTGGAGGGATCGTACCCTTGTTCTTTTTCCAGCTTGTAGCAGCGCTGCTTGAAGTAGGGGTAGGTGTTGACCTTGTTGTAGGTGACGCAGGGGCTGAAGGCGTCGATCAGCGCAAAACCCTTGTGCTGGATGCCGCCGGCAATCAAATTGGCCATTTGATTGGGATCTCCGGCGAACGCACGAGCGACGTAGGTGGCGCCGGAAACAATGGCCAGCGCGAGAGGGTTGATC